>JAUWBB010000160.1 GCA_030605195.1 Bacteroidota bacterium | reverse complement strand
CACTTACTTCAATTCAGGATAAATTCGGAACAGATACTATCAGAATTCATACAAATGGAGGAGTTAATACTCTGCGTGATATTTCGGGAATTGAAAAAATCAATAATTTCGGACAAATGCAGGAAATTCGAATCGCACCGGGAATCCATGCACAGGATATTATAAAAAAGATAATGTCAAAAACATGTGTGACAAAATTTGAAACAACAAAACCATCTTTGAACGATATTTTTATCAGGATTGCAAGACCTGAAGTAAAGGAGGTGACAAATGCGTAAAATATTTATACTTACAAAACGGGAATTTTTAACATCAGTAAGAACCAAGAGTTTTCTGATCGGTTTAATTATTGCACCAATTCTGATGGGAGGAAGCTTTATTGTTATAAAATTATTTGAGGATAAAATTGATGTGGATGATAAAAGAATTGCAGTAATTGATCATTCCGGAATTATGGCTGAGTCTCTGATAAAAATTTCAAACGAACGAAATAAAGAAATCTTTAACAAAGAAACCGGAGAGAAAATCAGGCCTGAATATAACCTTGAAATAATTGAGCCTAATAGTGAAGACCTCAAGCAACAAAAATTAAGACTTTCAGACAGGGTTCGTAGTAAAGAATTACATGCGTTTGTTGAAATCGGGCCGGAAATACTTCATCCTGGTGAAGACAGTGAAAAATTCAGGATTAGTTATTATTCAGAAAATTCAATGATGGATGATGTTCGTGACTGGATATCTGGTGTGATAAACAACCAGGTAAGGCAACTTAGGGTTAATGATCTGAATATTGACAAAGAGTTATCAAAAGACCTTTTTTACTGGATTAATGTTGATGGAATGAGTCTGCTTAGTATTAACGAACAAACCGGTAATGTTGAGGATGCCAGAATTAGTAATCTGGGCGATGCTATTTTAGTACCGTATATTTTAATGATGATTATGTTTATGATGGTAATGATGTTTACCTTACCGTTGCTAAGTTCGGTTATGGAGGAGAAAACAGAGCGGATTGCTGAAGTTATACTTGGCTCGGTTACTCCTTTCCAGTTTATGACAAGTAAATTGCTTGGAAGTATTCTGGTCTCACTGATTGGTTCTGGTGTATATATTATAGGGGGTGCAATAGCTGCTTCAAAAATGGGTTTCGCCGATTCGGTACCATATCATTTATTTCCATGGTTTTTTGCGTTCTTATTATTGAACATCATTATGGTTGGATCAATTATGGCAGCATTGGGTTCTGCATGCGACAACTCCAAAGATGCACAATCTTTACAGTTCCCTGCAATGATTCCTGTACTGATTCCTATGTTCGTGATGTTCCCGCTGCTAAAAGATCCATTAAGTGGATTTGCCACCGGATTATCACTGGTTCCTCCCTTTACACCAATGTTAATGATAGTGCGTCAGGCTACACCAGTAAGTATTCCATTATGGCAGCCCATCGTTGGTTTAATAGGCGTTATTCTTTTTTCCGCTTTCATAGTCTGGATCAGTGGAAAGATTTTCAGGACATGTATCTTAATGCAGGGAACTCCTCCAAAATTTTCAAATCTGGTACGCTGGGCAATCAAAGGTTAAATATTTGGAAACTTACTTATATGAATATGAGAAGGGAGTTTTAAAAGTAAATTTGTGGTTACCAATTTTATCAATAAAGAAAATAAAACTATGAAAATCTTATTATTAGTAATTGTTGTCGTTATTATAGCATTTTTGATTTTGTATGCATATTACGGTGGATTTAAAAGTATTAATATTCAAACAGCCGAACAAGGTGGGGAAACTCTTATTTATGAAGAAATAATTGGAGATTATAAGCAAAGTGGGGAAGTAATGAATAAGTTATATTATTCATTACTTGAGTCAGATAAAACTGAAACTTTCAAAGGGTTTGGGATATACTACGATAACCCGAAAAAAGTTGAAAAAAGCAAACTTCGCTCTGAAGCAGGCTGTATCCTCGAAGAAAAAGATATTGAGAAATATTCTAGTTTGTCTGAAAAGTATAGCATAAAAATCTTTCCAAAGAAAAAATACATAACTACAGAGTTCCCATTCAAGGGGAAATTATCTGTAATCTTCAGCATTATGAAAGTTTATCCTGCATTGGCTCAGGAGGACGGCGATCCCGTATCGATTGGTACTTACCGAAAGCTGCATTCGAAAGTATTAAAGAAGACCGCATATTACTGGGACCTCAAGCCGGAGCTGCTTTCAGCGTATATGCCCTAATGGAAAATCCCGAACTCTTTAGAGTAAATATTGTCACTAATCCGTTTTGGATTCGTTCAAACCGGAAGTATATGCTTACGAAAGCGAAGGGTTTTTTTAGTGAAGAAGGATCATTAAACAATTTTCTTTTCATGACAAATAACACCAGTGATGATAACGAAGCGACGATGGAATATTTAAGGAAATTCACTGCTATTGTAAAAGAAGGAAAGAAAAGAGATTTTACTCTAATTCTAAACCCTCTTGAAAAAAGAGAAGTTGGTATTATCTCATCACACGGATTAAAAAAAGGGTTGGAAACTTTCTTTATGGAATACAAATTCCCTGACGAAATACAAATTGACGGACTCGAAGATTTGAAAGAATATTATCACAATCTATCTCAAAAATACGGTTACGAAATAGATATCCCCGAATTTACACTAATAAGACAGGGAGATGGACTTGAAGAAAGACGGAAATTAGAAGAAGTAAAAATTCTATATGAATATGTGCTTGTTAAATACCCTCACGACCTCAACAGTTACGCCAGGCTGGCTGATTTGCATAGAAGATGGGGAAATTATAATCTCGCTATTAAATATTATGAACAGTTTCTTGAAAGGAGACAAATGCCGTTTATTGAAAGAAGATTGATCTCCCTAAAAAGATATATCAATGAATTGGCGGCTTATGTAATTGAAAAAGAGATCAATAATTCAGGTATTGATGCCGGAATTGCAAAGTTTCAGCAACTCAGGTCTAACGATCAGAACAGATTATATTTCAGCGAAAGTGATTTCAATTCCCTTGGATACAATTTAATTACAAGAGGGAAAATTGATGCCGCCGTCGAGGTGTTTAAAATGAATGTTGAGTTGAATCCAAAGTCTGATAATGCTTATGACAGCCTTGGAGAAGCTTATATGAAAAATGGAATTACGGAACTTGCAATCAAGAATTATAAAAAATTTTTAGAACTAAATCCTAATAATTCAAACGCATTGGAAATGCTTAAAAAATCAGGAAAAAACTAACTAAAATAAATGGAGGAAAAACTATGAAAACAATTAGAAAAAAAGCAATCTTTTTATTAACATTACTTGTTATGGTAATACCTGGTTTGGCACAGGAAATACACGAGGTTTTCAGGAGTGGTGACATTAATAAAATTAAAACCTTTTTAAATCAAAATCCGGAAATGGTGAATGAAATGGATCAAAATGGAAGAACTCCACTTTTTTTTGCAGCGGGAAACGGCAATATCGAATTATGCAGGCTGTTGATTGAAAAAGAAGCGAAGGTAAACATAAGGAACAAATATGGCAGAACGCCGTTAAATTATGCAATCTGGAGTAACAAAAAAGAAATTGTTGAGCTTCTGATTGAAGAAAGGGCTGATATTAATAACCGGGATAATGATGGTTATGCTATATTGCAGCAAGTGTTAACAGAAGATCAGGAGGATATTGCCGAACTTCTTATTACAAAGAGTGCTGATATTAAAGTGAAGGATGATGCCGGTCGTACAATGTTGCATTATGCGGCTTATTACGGACGCAAAAATATCGTTGAACTTTTACTCGACAAAGGATTGGATATAAACCAAAAAGATGATGGCGGAGATACTCCGGTTCATGGGGCCTCCTGGGGTGGTTATATCCAGGCAGTCGCGCTTCTTATTGCCAATGGCGCTGAGTTGAAGTAAAGAATAATAAAGGTAAAACCCCGCTTGATAACGCGGTAAAAGTTGGTCACAAAGAGGTTGTTGAACTTTTGACTTCAAATAGCGCCGTGGCAGGTGTTCCCGCAAATAAGGATTTAGAATATGATCCCGTTCTAAAGACAAGGGTCGGTGCAGGGGAAAAGAATCCGGTAAAAATGACAGTCCTTTATGATAATTATGTTTTTGCCGAAGGGACAAAGGCTGAATGGGGTTTTTCCTGCCTGATAGAGGGAACGGGAAAAACTATTTTGTTCGATACGGGAGGGGAAAGTGAAGTGCTTATGCACAATATTGACCAGTTAAACGTCAATCTTGAAAAAGTTGAGCAGATCGTAATTTCTCATAATCACTGGGACCATACGGGAGGACTATTTTCGGTTCTGGAAAAAAATCATAATGCTCCGGTCTTTTTGCCCTATTCTTTTCCCTATGAATTTGTAAGAAAAGTTGAAAATGCCCTGGCGGAAGTAGTGCCGGTAAATGAGCCTGTCGAAATTTGTAAAAATGTGTTTTTAACCGGAGAATTGAAAGGGCCGGTAAACGAACAGTCTGTAATTGTGAATACAAGTAAAGGCCTGGTAGTGGTAACAGGATGTTCCCATCCGGGAATTGTGAATATTGTAAAGAGGGCTAAGGAAGTTATGGGCAGAGAGATTTATCTTGTTTTCGGAGGATTCCATCTTATGAGGCACTCAGATGATGAGGTTAAGGACATAATCAGTCGGTTCAGGGAATTAGGTGTAAAAAAGTGCGGAGCAACTCATTGCACCGGAGATAAACAAATTGAATTGTTCAAAAAAGCATACGGCAAAGATTATGTTGAAATGGGTACAGGCAGAGTATTGGAATTTTAAAATATTTACAGTTTGTTATAACTCACCCCCTCATTCCAAATGAGAGGGTGAGTTAATTTAAAAGGAGGACAAATTATGTGTAAAAAGTATTTAATAAGTGTGTTTCAAGTATTATTCCTGATCTCATTTTTTCACCTGAGTCTTTCAGCACAGGCACAGACCTTGTCTGAGGGAAAAGAGTTCGGAACAGCAGAGAGTGTTGTCACAGAACTTTACAAGTCAGTCACCTTCGAGCCCGGTAATACACCCGATTGGCAAAATTATTTAGCGGATTTTTGCGCTTTCGGCGGTTAAAAAAATCTTGTGCAAAAACCAGATAAAGATATATTCAGGGGAAATCTTAGAACATAGCTTCGCGAATTAATTAAAAAGGTTGATACTATTCAAATGAAACTGCTAAATTTGAATGATTGTGGAATAAGGCTAAGGCTAAGTAAAAAAAGAAAATAGAGAAGAATTGAATCAAGAGTCCAAAGAGGTAATAGGTGAATAGGTATACCGGCAAGATAAAAGCAGGTAAAGACACATTACTATGATAATAAATATGTTATAAATCAGAAGGTTAAGTATAAATAATAAATAACAGGTGAAAAATACCTTGAGATTAAATAATAAGGTAAAATATGAGTAAACTTTATATTTGATAAATAAGAAACCTTAGCCTTAGCCTAAAAAATTACAAGGCAATTAGAAAGAGGCATAACTCATTGTATATCAGATTATGTTTTTGAACTTAGCCCCGATGGCTATCGGGGCGATCTCATGAACGAAGTGAGTGAATTCCGATACATACAAGTTAAAATATCTGCGTTCCCGTTGTAAAAGGGAAAATATTCTAAATATTGAAACGGTACTCGGGGAGGTAGATGATCCCAAGCTTCCGGAAGGTCAGCTAGATGTGATATATGTTATAAATACATATCATCATCTGGACAGGAAAATTGATATCATGAATAACATAAAACCTGCACTCAAACCTGATGGTATTTTTGTAATTATTGAAAATGAACCAACCAAATCAGGCTGGGAATCGCATGGCACACCGAAAGATGTAGTTATCAGAGAAGCAGGTGAGGCAGGTTTTGAACTGATAAGTATTGAAGATTTTCTTGAAGAGGATAATATTTATATTTTTAAGGTTAAATAAGAAAAGCCATGAGCAGTCAATTTTTGAGATTATTTGTATTATACTTACTTGGTCTTACCATTGTTAGTTGCAATCCCGTGCCCGAAAAGGGCAGATGGTCGAAAGAGTGGGAAGAATGGTTTGAAACCATTCAGCCATCCGATGTCATAATGGATACAATTGGTGTGTTGCCAGGGATGACCATAGCCGAGGTTGGAGCAGGGAACGGACGGCTTGCCGTAAAAATAGCAAAACAGGTAAGTATAGAGGGTAAGGTATATGCAAATGATATTGACCCTGCAGCTATCCGGTTCATGCGAAAACGCATCAGACGGGAGAAAATAAGTAATATGGTGGTTATCAGAGGGAAAGTGGATGATCCGCTTTTGCCTCCGGGAGAAATTGATATTGTATATGTTGTCAATACCTATTCTCATTTTGATAAGCCTGTGGAACTGTTGAAAAATATGATCCCGGCTTTTAAACCGGGCGGACGACTTGTTATTATTGAATATGATCCGGTAAAAGCACCGGAAGCAGGTTCGCATTCAACATCAAAGGAGACCGTTCTTGATGAAGCAGAAAAAGCGGGATATTATCTAACCGGTTTAAAAACCTTTCTGCCGAAGGATAATATCTATATTTTTCAAACCGCCGGAGGTGAAAAATAATCACTGTGTTAAAAAAGGACATAGTTTCACAGGGTAAATTAAAAAACCCCTTAATTTTCAGGTTTAATAAATAATTAGTCTACAGTCGGCCCGCCCGTACCGAACGGTACGTTCGGGCGGGCAGTCCACAAAAAAGTAAATAACAATCAAACAATTATAACACAATAATAAATATTAAAAATCACAAATGACAAGCACCAAAATACAAATAAATCTCAATGAACCAAAT
>JAUWBB010000044.1 GCA_030605195.1 Bacteroidota bacterium | reverse complement strand
GACAAAGTTAAATTTTATTTCTAAATTTGTGCGACCTAAACGCATATACCTATAAACTAAAATTATTTTTAGAATTTTTATAGGTTATTCTATTAAATTTGAAGTACCGCGATTATTAAGAGATACTGTCAATGGAAATCATGCTCTTAGAGTTGCACACAACATATAAACAAAATCACTAGTGTCCGGTTATAAGTCGAACAATTTCAATTGGTATTTGATTACAGTATCTGAATTCTTAATTTTGAAATCAGAAAATCAAAGCGATATGCATGACTATGGCATTTTTTCCTTAATACCACCTGTTTTAGCAATTGTATTGGCCATTCGCACCAGGCAGGTTTTTGTTTCGCTACTATTTGGTATTTGGCTCGGTTGGATAATCATCGACGATTTTCATATCCTGCAAGGAAGTTTTGACACGATCAAGGCTCTGGTCGATGTATTTAAGGATGCCGATAATACGCGGACTATTATGTTCAGTGCCCTCGTGGGGGCATTAATTGTTTTCATCCAGCGATCCGGAGGGGTAGAAGGATTCATCATCCGTATAAGCCGCTTGTTAGAAAAATACGAAGCCCGTAAAACCGGAAGTAACCGGATTGTCATCCAGTTTCTGGCCTGGTTGACGGGTATGCTAATATTCGTCGAGTCCAGCATTTCCGTGCTTACTGTTGGGGCCTTGTATCGTCCGTTATTCGACAAACTCCGGATACCGCGGGATAAACTTGCTTACATTGCCAATTCTTCTTCAGCTCCCTCCAGCATTATAATTCCCTTTAACGGTTGGGGCGCTTTCATCATGACCCTGCTGGTTGCCCAGGGATTTGACGATCCGTTTGCCACCATGATCAAGGCATTGGGTTACAATTTTTATCCCATGCTGGCCCTCCTTCTTGTGCTTATCATCATATTTTCTAAAAAGGACTTCGGTCCGATGGCCAGGTCTG
Source organism: Bacteroidota bacterium (assembly GCA_030605195.1). Classification (GTDB taxonomy): domain Bacteria; phylum Bacteroidota; class Bacteroidia; order Bacteroidales; family VadinHA17; genus CAZEWS01. The sequence continues at coordinate 12,027 of JAUWBB010000044.1, read as the reverse complement.
AACGCAGAGCCCGTGAAGAAGGCAAACTACTGGCCGACAATGCCAAACCCATGATCTCTGATGCGCTAACCTCTGTAACATCCAAGAATGGAGTAAAGCCAAAATCTTACAACATGGTTTTACCTGTCCTCACTATGGTACTCATGATGCCCGTTTTACTGGCCTACACGGGCTGGCCTTCCGCGATGGAGAAAATGCCGGAAGCAGGTGTAGTTCAGAAAGTCTTGTTTGCCATTGGACAAGGTTCGGGAAGTACTGCCGTCCTCCTTGCAGTTATCACCTCCATCCTCCTCTCGATGGTCCTCTACCGGGTTCAGAACATCATGCGGATGAAGGAGATGATTGAATTAACCCTGAAAGGTATCTCCGGCATGATTCCCCTGGCTTTACTTATGCTATTTGCCTTTGCTATCGGTGACGTATGTAAGGAAATGGGCACCGGGCAATATGTCGCAGATGTCTCAAAAAACTGGCTTTCACCCAAATTCGTTCCTTTTATTGTATTTCTGGTGAGCTGCTTTATTGCTTTCTCAACCGGAACTTCCTGGGGTACCTTCGCCATTATGTTGACCATCGCTATTCCCATGGCGCGAGGTCTGGATGCAAACATCTATATTACTATCGCGGCGGCTCTTGGAGGGGGTGTTTTCGGCGATCATTGTTCTCCCATCTCCGATACAACTATCCTTTCTTCCATGGCTTCAGCCAGCGATCATATCGATCATGTCAAGACGCAATTGCCTTATGCACTTGTTGCCGGGGGGATAGCGGCTCTCCTCTATCTGATCATAGGGATTTTTTAAGCCGGACCGTTAGAACATTGTTTCATAAATAATTAGTCTACAGTCGGCCCGCCCGTACCGAACGGTACGTTCGGGCGGGCAGTCCACAGTCTGAAGATTGCCGACTTAAAAATGCAAAGTATAATGAAATTAGCCATTATCAAGTTATAAACATTGAACTTAGTCACGCTGCAAGCGTGACGATCTCATGATCCGCCATCCCGAAAGCTTTCGGGAGGCCCTGCGAAATTCACAAAGTGATGCGAAGCTATTTCACAGGGCTGGCGGAGAGTAAATTCCGTTACATTTAAATAGATAGGGTTTGGTCAGGAACCATAATATTTAACCCTCGTGGAATAATTTTTACTTCGATATTACCTGTGATTTCTCCCGGTTCACCATCATAATGAATAGTAGTCTTGCCGGAGGATTTAATCAATATTTTATCAGAACGAAAAAATTCCATATATCTTGAGCGTTCTATTTTCTTAGTCAAAAGGCGAACACCAATGTCAGCAGCCATGTAAGCAGGGAATGGACTCAAAACACAAATATCCAAAAGACCATCTTCAACACTTGCCATGGGAGAGATACAGGCATTGTTTCCCCACTGGGAGGCATTAGCCAATGTAATAAGGAAAGCCTCCCTTTTTATCTCCTGATCATTTATAATCAGGGTATATTTTTCTGGTTTATAAGCCAGGAAACCGGACAATATTATTTTAAGATAGGAAATAAATCCACGATGGTTTTGTTTTGCAAATTTATGACCGACCTCTGCATCAAAACTTATACCTGTAGTACAAAAGAATGGTATATGATTAATAATCCCATAATCCATTTTTTTTATTGCACAATGGTTTATCACATCAACCGCCTTTTCGAATCTCATTGGAATGCGAAGGTGTCTCGCCAGGCCATTGCCGGAACCGGTTGGTATAATTCCCAAGGCAATCTCAGTATCAACTAATACTCGTGCAATTTCATTAACCGTCCCATCCCCTCCGATAGCGATTATTCTTTCTATTCCTTCCTTTATTTCCCTTCTTGTTATTTCAGAAGCATCGCCCTTGTTCTCTGATATAATGATCTCGGCATTTTTCACATGCCGGTCGATGTACCCGGAGATCCTGAAAATTTGTTTTTCTTTTAAAGTATATCCTGAAAAAGGATTTAATATAAAAACCGTTTTATCCAACTTCAATGATGTTATAATCTGTTTGCTCAAAGGTACATTTCAAAAAGTAATTTTAAAAATCCTTATGAAATACTCATGCGCCATACCCCTGAACAAGAGATTGATTATTCATCCTAATATCTGCGATTTTCCGCAATATCAGCGTCATCAGCGTTCCATTAAATAAGTTTCTTATAAATTGACAACTTATGTACAATAACTGGAATTTTAAAGGTTCTTCAGGATAATGCGTAGGTTTGCCTTATTGAAACTAATTATGCAAGAATGATATTTTCCACTTGAACCCAATGCTATATTTAAAAAATTAAGATATTCTTTTATACTTCGTCTTGAATATCCTTCTGCAATATTTCTACTGATACTATGAGAAGAATCAATATCTTCATGAGCGATTAGCGAATAATTAGATACTGTTTTTTCTTTCCATTCTTCCATTATTCCATTATTCCATTATTCCATTCTTCCATTCTTCCATTCTTCCATTATTCCATTCTTCCATTCTTCCATTCTTCCATTCTTCCATTATTCCATTCTTCCATTCTTCCATTATTACTCGCTCCCACAATCCTTCGCTCAATCCCGCTCGTGAGACATTCTGTTCGCTTCACTCACAGAATGGTTCCATTATTCCACCTGACACCTATTCATTTTTCGGATGAACCATTTTAAGAAAATACATCTTTCCCTCAGATAATAAATTGTAATACCCTTTCTTTTTCTTACCCAAACCCATACCAGGCTCTTTGCTTATACACTTTTTGAGATCATTTCCACGTTTACTTATAATATTACCAAAAGGCTGAATCATTTCAAAAAGTAAGGTTTTATTATATTTAAGCAGTATGCAAATAAAAAGCCTGATATTGTTTCTATTAATTCTTGTTACTCGGGAGTGTTTGGCACAGGTAGGAGGTAAAAGTACCTATCAGTTTTTAAATCTGCCTGTTTCAGCAAGAGCCGCTTCATTGGGCGGGAAAATAAACTCGATAAAAGATAATGACCTGTCCCTGGCATTTTATAATCCCTCTCTATTGAATTCCGGCATGGATCACCACCTTACAATCAATTACATTAGCTATTTTGCTGACATTCATTACGGATATGTTTCCTATTCCAGAACAATCAAAAAATTAGGGAGTTTTGCTGCAGGCCTTCAATACATCGATTACGGTAATTTCGTATCAGCGGATAAAACCGGCCAAATAACCGGACAATTCAGAGTATCGGAATATGCTTTTAGTCTGATGTGGGCAAGGGAAATTGACAGTTTATTCTCTGTTGGAATAAATGTAAAGCCCATTATTTCGAATGCTGAAAAATACACTTCTTTAGGACTTGCCACTGATATCGGTATTACATACCATAATCAGGATAAATTATTAACTGCAACCATTGTTGTCAGGAATTTGGGCACACAGATCACAACATATTATGGTGGAAAAGGAGAACCATTACCCTTTGAAATTCAGCTTGGTGTTTCACAAAAATTAAAACATGCACCGTTCCGGTTTTCCATTCTTGCCCAGCATCTTGAAACCCCAAAATTAACTTATAATAAGGGAGAAGGAACCAACTCCGGTAATAATCTGATTTCCGGTGATATTCGGGAAACCTATACATTCGAGGATATTGCAGAAAATATTATGAGACATATGATATTTGGGGTTGAAATAATACCAATTAACAATTTTTTTGTTCGTTTTGGATATAATTATCGTAGAAGAAAGGAATTGCAAATACCAACAAGAATTTCAACTGTTGGATTTTCCTGGGGTTTTGGAATCAGAATCTCAAAATTAAATCTTAGTTACGGAAGAGCAACTTATCATTTGGCAGGCGCTTCCAATCATTTCTCAATTAGTACCGATTTATCCAAATTCCGTAGAATGTTTTAAATTACCAGGTTCAAATTACTCATTTGTTACAACTTCTTCATTATTTCATAAAATTTAGTGTTTTTTTATTTTTTTTTCGGAATTTTGGAATGTTATGATATCCCATCCAAAAAAAATGATAATTGCTATTGACGGCTATTCTTCTTCCGGCAAAAGTACCTTTGCCAAAGCCATAGCCAGGAGGCTTAATTACCTTTATATTGATAGTGGCGCCATGTACAGGGCCGTAACTTTATTCTGCCTTCGGGAAGGTATTATCGCCGGAGAAAAAATCGATCTGAAAAAAATCAATCAGTCGCTCGATAAAATAAGGATAGAATTCATATATAATAAGCCGCAAAACCTCTATGAAACCTATCTGAACAGGGAAAAAGTTGAAGAAAAAATAAGAAGTATTACCGTTTCTGAACATGTAAGCTTCATCAGTAAAATTAAAAGGGTAAGGGAAAAAATGGTTGATGCTCAGCGAGGCCTGGGACAAAACAAAAATATTGTTATGGATGGCCGTGATATCGGAACGGTAGTTTTTCCAGAAGCTGATAAAAAAATATTTTTAACAGCAGATGTAGATGTTCGCGCTCAAAGGCGATATAAAGAGTTGCTCGAAAAGGGTCTTAAGGTGAGTTTTGAAGAGGTAAAGAAAAATATTGTTGAAAGGGACTTTATTGATGAAAACCGGAAAGAAAGTCCTTTAAAGAAAGCGGATGATGCCATTGTTCTGGACAATAGCAATATGACTCCGGACGAACAACTCGAGTGGTTTATGAACCTGTATAATAGCATTAATAAAAATGATCATTGAAATAGATCTGTATTCCGGTTTTTGTACAGGCGTAAAGAAAGCCATTGACAGGGCTGAAAAAGAACTCGAAAAAGGAGAGACTGTATATTGCCTTGGCGACATTGTCCATAACACACAAGAGATACTTCGCTTAAAATCAATGGGTTTAATTACCATCGATTATAAAACCTTTAAAGAATTGAAGAACTGCAAAGTACTGTTCAGGGCCCATGGTGAACCCCCTGAATCATATGAGATTGCAAGAAAAAACAACATCCGGATTATTGATGCCACATGTTCAATTGTCTCAAGCCTTCAAAGAAAAATAAAATGTAGTATCGATCGAATCAGTGGTGATGGGCAAATCGTTATTTTGGGTAAAGAAGACCACGCTGAGGTGATCGGATTGGTTGGTCAAACCGGAGGTAAGGCCATTGTTGTTGAACAATTGGATGATTTAACGAAAATCGATTACACAAAACCTGTATATCTATATGCTCAAACCACAAAAGCTAAAGATCATTTCCTTATTATGAAGGAAGAAATTAAAAACCGGATAAAGCAGGTAAAAGGTGATAGTGAAGAAACTCTTTCTTCTTTCGAAACCATTTGTGTCCAGGTTCTGAACCGTGAAACCCACCTGAGAAACTTTGCCGGACAACATGATATCATCCTTTTTATTAGTGACCCTAAAAGTTCAAATGGAAAAATGTTGTATGAAATATGTAAAAAAATTAATCCCCGGTCTTTCTTCTTTTCGGATGAAAAGGAACTGGATTTAAATTGGATTAAGAATGTTTCATCAGTGGGAATTTGTGGCGCCACCTCAACACCTCATTGGTTAATGCAAAAGGTTAAAAATAAAATCATAGAAAATATTAAATTAACGTGAGTTCGTAATCCGCTAAGCGGATTACGATGCTGTCGGATGTTTCCATCCGGCAGTTAATAATACGGCAAGATTTTAATTACTCCAGGATTCAATGTCAGGTGGAAACCCCTGACATCATGTAAATTTCCAATTTGTCCGGATTAGTACCTTTAATTTCAAGTTCTGTTCCCGAATTTTCGAGAGCAGAAAATTTTTAATTGACCTAATTGCTCTAATTTCTCCCTCCCAAAGGGATCCCTCTGGGAGAAGGGATGCCCGCCCGACCGAAGTCATTCGGGCAGGCCTGTGTCACTACAACCTGCAACCTATTATTACAATAATGGAACCCCCGATGGATCGGGACAGGCTCTCCGAGGTTCTTTTCTTTTTAAGAATTACTCGTATCCCGACTTCAGTTCGGGTTACGAGTAATTAATAACGGCAAGTTTCTCAGTCCAATAACCTTCCAGCATCTGCTAAACCTGAAAGAGTTTTTCCGAAACATCGACCCCGGAGTCGGATTATTGCAGATAACCTCGTCAGACGACTCCAGTTCGTCCGACGAGTAAAAAAAAGCCGGTCCAACTACCATCGTTCATCAGTGAAAAAATGGTTACTCACCACGTTCGTGAGAACAGTTACTCTCCGCCAGCCCTGTGAAATATTGCCTCGCAGTAAAGGCTTTGCTTTTATTTCACAGGGCCAGGCGGCGGATCATGAGATCCTTTACCTTTGTGTTTATTTTTTAAATTTAAAACATAATTCTTCTTTAATTCCTTTTTTTCCTCAGCCTTAGCCTCAGCCTTATTCCACAATCATTCAAATTTAGCAGTTTCATTTGAATAGTATTAACCTTTTTAATTAATTTGCGAAGCCATGTTCTTTTTTTTCAATACTTTTACGCGTCTGTTATTAAATTAAAAAAAATGGCAAAAATCAAACGCATCGGTGTTCTTACTTCCGGAGGTGATGCTCCGGGTATGAATGCTGCCATACGCGCTGTTACAAGAACGGCTATTTATTTCCATCTCGAAGTCATTGGCATTCGTCACGGATACCAGGGAATGATTCAGGGAAATTTCAAAGAACTTAAGGCTCATAGTGTAAGCGACATAATTCAGAGGGGTGGTACATTTTTAAAAACAGCCCGATCAGAAGAATTTAAAACTGTTGAAGGGAGAAAAAAAGCCTATGATAATCTGGTAAATGCCGGCATTAACGGGGTGGTGGTTATTGGTGGAGACGGCACTTTCACAGGTGCAAGAATATTTAATGAAGAGTACGAAATACCATTCGTTGGAATCCCTGGTACTATCGATAATGATATATATGGTACGGATTACACAATAGGATTTGATACATGTTTAAATACTGTTGTTGATGCAGTGGATAAGATCAGGGATACTGCCAGTGCACACAATCGTCTTTTTTTCATAGAGGTTATGGGAGCGGAAGCAGGATTTATCGCCCTTCGCAGCGGTATTGCCACCGGTGCCGAAGCAATAATGATCCCGGAATTAATAAACCAGACCCAAAATCTGAAGAAAGTGCTTGAAGAAGGGTTTAAAAGGAAAAAGTCAAGTAACATCATTATTGTAGCAGAAGGTGATGAGGAAGGAGGAGCATTTGAAATTGCAGAGAAAGTGAAAGATGATTTTAAAGAATACTCAGTCCGTGTAACCGTCCTGGGACATATCCAAAGAGGCGGTTCACCTACGGTTTTTGACAGGGTTACAGCCAGCCGGCTTGGTTATGCGGCAGTCGAAGCTCTTTTGGATGACCAGAAAAGTGTAATGGTTGGCCTCCAAAATGGGGAGGTTGTTCTTGTTTCATTTCGCAAAGCAGTTAAACTCAACAAAGATGTGAACCGGCAGTTACTTGAAATCGCCGATATATTATCCATTTGATTTTTACTTTAGTCATTTTAGCTCATTTTTGAATTTTTGCAGCTTTAGCTGAGTTAGGAATAATCCGGTTTACTTTAATTGTATTGAAGTTAAGACTTAATTATCCAACAGGACAATTGTATGGAACAATCAGAGTTGTTTGTCGATGTAATACTTCCCCTTCGATTACCAAACATCTTTACATACAAGGTTCCTGACAATCTGAAAGACAAGGTGAAACCTGGTATCAGGGTTGTTGTTCAGTTCGGGCCTAAAAAACTTTACTCTTCAATCATTCGGCGAATCCATACCCAGAAGCCTGAAAAATACACGACAAAAGACATCGTCTCTATCCTTGATCAGGAACCGGTAATTACAGATATTCAATTTTTATTTTGGGAATGGATATCTGATTATTACATGTGTTCTCCCGGAGAAGTTATGAATGCAGCTTTCCCTTCCGGTCTGAAACTGGAAAGCGAAACACAAATTGTTTTAAATTCCCAATTCGATAAAAACCAGATATTCACATCTTCTGAAACTCAAATTCTGAATATGCTGGAAGGGAAAAAGGGATTATCAATCATGGAAGTTTCGAAACGAATTGGAAGAAAAAACATTTTACCCATTCTCAACGAACTCTTAAATAAAAAAACCGTTATCCTGAAAGAAACCCTGACGAAAAAATTCAGGCCAAAATTCGAAGCATTTGTTGAAATTCATGCAGGCCTTACCGCGGAAAATCTTAACTATGTTCTGGATCAGTTAGAAAAGGCTCCCAAACAATTAAATATTCTGGTTACATTTCTGAACCTCTCCGGATTCTCTGACCATAACAGTTATAAACCAATAAAAAAGAAGCTTTTATTAACGCCAGCCTCAGGCGGGATCTCGTCATTGAATGCACTTGTTAAAAAGAAAATCCTGACGATAAATCAAAGGGAGGTAAACCGGCTTTCTGCCGGTATTGAGACAAAAACTTCACCAAAAAAATTAAGCGCCATTCAGACACAAGCCCTGAAACAAATTCAACAGCTCTTCAGCGAAAAGAATGTTGTCCTTTTACATGGTGTAACATCTAGTGGCAAGACCGAAATTTATATACATCTCATTGAGGAGCAATTGAAAAAAGGTAAGCAAATCCTGTATCTCCTGCCTGAGATTGCTTTAACTACTCAAATCATTAACCGGTTAAGGGAAGTTTTTGGTAACACGGTTGGTGTTTATCACTCAAAATTCACTGATGCTGAGAGACAAGAGATCTGGTATAATGTATTGGATGAAAATAAAAAAGATGCCTGCCAGATAATCCTGGGAGTCCGGTCATCCATATTTCTTCCTTTTCGAAACCTGGGACTGGTCATTATTGATGAAGAACATGAAAATTCGTATAAACAGACAGAACCCGCTCCCAGGTATCATGCACGCGACTCAGCCATTATGCTGGCTCATTTTTTTCATGCAAAAACTGTTCTTGGTACGGCAACACCGGCAATCGAAACCTATTTCAATACCACCACGGGGAAATTCGGATTGGCCGAAATAAATGAACGGTTTGAGAATCTCGATTTACCAGAAGTAATCCTGGTAAATACACGTCAAGCGTATAAAAAACGTCAGATGACTTCTTTCTTTTCCGATACAATGTTATCCGCGATCAACGAGGCATTAAACCTCGGAGAGCAGGTTATTTTGTTCCAGAACCGGCGGGGGTTTTCCCGTTTTATTGAATGTGAAACCTGTGGATGGATCCCTGGTTGTAAAAACTGTTCGGTGAGCCTAACTTATCATAAAATTAATAATAACCTGGTTTGTCATTATTGTGGCTATTCCATTCCAATTCCCGGAGCTTGTAAAAACTGTGGGAGCACCATCCTTAAAACAAAAGGGTTCGGAACTGAAAAAATCGAAGACGAGATGCGTATCCTTTTTCCCGGTTTTAAAACCGAAAGGATGGATCTTGACACCACAAGAACCAAAAGATCGTATGAAAAAATAATCAACAACTTCGAAAACAACAATATTAACATTCTTGTTGGTACCCAGATGATCTCAAAAGGTTTGGATTTTGGTAATGTAAGTATAGTCGGAATTCTGAATGCCGACAACCTGTTGAACTTTCCCGATTTCAGGGCATATGAAAGAAGCTTTCAGTTAATGGCACAGGTAAGTGGACGGGCAGGCAGAAAATATAAGCAGGGTAAGGTCATTATTCAAACTTCAGATCCAAATCATACCATCATTCAGGATGTCCTGAACAACGATTTTCAACATATGTTTACGTCCCAGTTAAAAGACAGGAAAAGCTTTAAATACCCGCCGTTTTTCAGAATGATTAAAATTACATTAAAGCACAGGAAAAACCCTTCCTTAAATAAGGCATCAAAAATACTTGCAAATGACTTAAAAAAGTTTTTTGGAAACAGGGTCTTAGGACCGGAGTTTCCGGTTATCAGCCAAATACGGAAATGGTATTTGAAAACTATTATTTTAAAGATTGAAAAAGGGAAAAAAGTTACCCACGCGAAACAACAAATCCGGTCAGTAATAAACTGGCACGAAAAAACACTCGAATTCCGGTCTGTACAAATCCAGATCGATGTGGATCCGATGTAGAGATAAAAGTGTCTCACACAACAAGCTGTGTACAAAGTAAAAAGAACTTAAGTAAATCTATCATCAAATTGCTAAATTGTTAAATTGTTGCCTGTCCCTTTGGGAAATTGCTAAAATGTTACGATGATGTCGGATGTTTCCATCCGACAGTTAGTGATATGGCAAGATTTTAATTACTCCAGTATTGAAAACGAATAACCTTTATCAAAGTAACTGTTCAACTCGGGCTATGCCGCAGGCTCCGTGAAATGAATATTCCATATTTCACAGAGGCAGGTCCTGTGGGACGATTAATTTTTTAAAAAACCTCTTTTAAGCTTTGTCGATTTACCTGGTTAACACTTATAATTTATGAAATAATATATCTTTGTCGGCAAATAAAAATTTTTACTTGTTGTGAAAAGCTCAGAAATCCAAAGTATCTTCGATTCTTTTAACAATTTTCAAATCCTTATCATCGGCGATGTAATGATCGATGCTTATTTATGGGGAAAGGTAGAACGGATATCACCTGAAGCTCCAATCCCGATCATTACATGCACCAAAAAAGAAAACCGTTTAGGCGGAGCCGCCAATGTTGCATTAAATATTAAAGCCCTGGGAGCTAAACCTTTGCTTTATTCTGTTATAGGGGATGATGAAAAAGTAAAAGTTTTTTTTGAACGATTACAAATAAAATCTATTGATAGTAAGGGTATTATTATCAGCCAGGAAAGAAAAACAACCGTAAAAACCAGGATAATCAGCAACAATCAACACCTGCTCCGTGTAGATGAGGAGGATGATGAATATATATCATCTGATCTTGAACAGGAACTTTTTAACAAGATACAATCGTTAATATCCAATCAAAAAATTGATGCTATCCTGTTTGAGGATTATGATAAGGGTATCATCACTCCGTTTATTATTGAAAAAACAGTTGAACTGGCTAACAAGAACAACATCCCCACACTGGTAGACCCAAAGAAAAGAAATTTTAATCACTATAGGAACATCACTCTATTCAAGCCAAACTTCAGAGAAATAACTGACGGATTAAAAGTTGAGATAAAGAAAGGAGATTTTGAGGCATTATCCAGGATAGCGAATACACTTCATAAAGAAAGGCAAATCGATAAAATTCTGATAACATTATCAGAACTGGGCGTTTATATAAGTGATAATGGAAAACATCATATCGTTCCTGCCGAGGTCCGGGAGGTTGTTGATGTTTCAGGAGCAGGTGATACATTAATAAGTACTGCGGCTTTGTGTTTAGCGGCTGGTTTACCTTCCAGGGAAATTGCCGTTATTGCGAATCTTGCCGGTGGACTGGTTTGTGAAAAGGTTGGTGTTGTACCGATTGACAGGGAAGAGTTGTTAGTAGAGTGTATTAAGACATTGGTGAAAAGAAAATAATTTAAAAGCCTGTATCATAAAAAAATCCCGGTACAACTGTAATAAGGCCTTCTCCTTTATCGGGACAAGAAGATTACCTTCGGTGATCTCGGCTGGAAGGTAACTAAAGAATAAATAGATTCCGTTTGGGATCCAACCATAAATAGCCCCAGGCTTCAGCCTGGGGTTAACGGTATATATGAAAAACGCCGGAACTGCTTCGCTCATTGAAAAACCGTCCGATCCATCCGGTGAAAAACTCCAATCTTATCAATAGAAAATACCCCACAGTGAGATTACACCTCTCTTTGTTCGGCGTGTTCTTTATCGTGGTGGTTGATTGAATATAAAGCAAAAAAGACTATTGCCTTACGCTTGCGCCGAAGCTTCAGCGTAGGAGCACGGCAACTATTTTTCAAAACCAATATATTCCTTTTCTCAGGGATTACAGTTCACTACGCTCACTGTGATCCCGGTTTGGGAGGTAACTAAAAGCAAAATAGGCTGTTGGTCTTTATAAATCTTTCCTCAAAAACAAATATATTCCTTTTCTCAGGGATTACAGTTCGCTACGCTCACTGTGATCCCGGTTTGGGAGGTAACTAAACACAAAAAGAC
>JAUWBB010000230.1 GCA_030605195.1 Bacteroidota bacterium | reverse complement strand
TGGGTATGAGATTTTCATCAGTTTTGAGAGTAATGTTAAATTAAACAGTTGACATACTTGAATTTGGCTTTTCGTCAGCCATAAATGGCGAAAAATTCTATGAATTTTTCGGGTTAAACCTATATGTAAAATAAAGACAATATCTTTATACAATCGTTAGTGGCCATTATTATATGAAAAAACTTTTTGATTCATTCGAAAGAGTTAATAGTGGTTTTAAAATAGAAGTACATCCCACACTTGATAACATAATAGCTACCAAACCAGATTTTCGAGTGAAATTAACTCGATGAAATTTATAATGATAAAGCGAAAGGAAATTATGTTGGAGTACTTGCCACTTTCGGTGTTATGCACGAAGCGCTGCTGGATGTGGTTACAGGGAAATTCAATCCGGTTGGCAAAATGCTTTTCACCACACCCATTTCAGAAAAAGCCGTTGAAAACAACAGGGAAGATGTGCCGGGCTATATGGAAGGTGAAGGATATGCTCTGTTTAAGTATGATGAAGGGATGAGCTATTGAAAACATAAATTTGGTGAATATAAAAATAATTGCTTTTAAAAAAAAGGAGGTAGTATGAATACAACAGAAAAAGCCTTGATGCACGGGTTGTTTGTTCATTTGCATCACAATATAGATAAAGTAATTGATTTCAAGGGCTTTCAGGAATTAAATCGCCAGGTAGACAAGGTCTGGCCGGGAACTTTGGTGATAGGGCCTGAAGAAAACGATGATGCCGCGGTCTTTCAAGTCCCGGGCATGAAAGGTTTTGTGGTGGCAAAGATGGAAAGCCATTGTTCCCCCTGTGTGCCCAGGCCTTATGACGCTGCCGCCACCGGCGCCGGAGGGGCGATGCGTGATGTGGTTGCCATGGGCGGCCGACCGGTTTTTCTTTTGGATTTCATCGGGACCAGGCCCCTTGAGCAGGAAGTCATAGTCGGTCCATGTGGCTTTTCCGGACGTTGTGACTGCGGTAAGTGTAAAGTTATGACCAGTCAGGAAAGGCTGAACATAATGATTAAAGGATTAAGGGATATGTGTGCGGTTATGGACGTTTTTATTGTCGGAGGAGGATTCTCCACCTCTTTTTCCGATATTGTGCCTGCAGTAGTGGTGGCGGTATTCGGCAAATTGGTCACTGAAAAGCCTCTTACCAAACCGGCAAAAAAAGCCGGGGATAAGATTATCATTATAGGCGTAACAGGGAATGACGGCAACGATACGCTTTACAGAGCCGGCCTTGTAAAAGAGATGCGCCCGGCCTTAGCTTTGTTTCAAGAGGAAAAGACCGCCTTGGAGGCGGCCATGGCTGCTTTCGGTACCGGTAAGATCAAAGCCTGTTCTGATTTAGGTGCCGCCGGTATCGGAGCCGCGGTATGTGAATCAGCCAGGTATGGCAGCCTGGGAGCCAGAGTGGATCTGTCCAAGGTACCTGTTTCAATTAAGGGGATTACTCCGCAGGAGATCTTAATTTGCGAGACTCAAGCCCGATATGTGGTTCATGTAGCGCCGGAATCTGTTGATGAAGTATTGCGAGCCGTACAATCTAAAACCGATAATGCCGCGGTAATAGGAGAAGTTACCTCTGATGATAAGGAAGTTTTTGAATATAACGGAGAGGTCATCGTCGTTATTCCCAATAATCCGTCAAAAGAAACGTTAGAGGATTTGAGAAGCAGTAAATAATAAATGATTTGAGGGACGGAGTTAAAATATTAAAATTAGATGAACAACAGTGGAGATGACATAGTTCCTTACCAACAATCTGTTGATATGCAGAAAAAGATAAACGAGGTAACGGGAAAACAGACAGCCGAATTAATCACCTTTGAAGGTGCAAGTCGCGGGGATGCTGTTATCAAAATAAAGGAAAATGCGGCAAATGATTTGAATTTTGTTGATAAAATTTTATTCAACGGAAACAATCCATACAGAAACCCTAATTACATTGACGTCAAAATTGCAGAGTAGGTTTAAAGTGTTTGGTTTGAATCATTTGAAATGAACGAACCCAGGGATGATGAAAAAAGGGCAGCCACTAACAATTAGGCGGGAATAATGCGGACATGATATAAGTCTCCTTCAGGGATCATAACTTTTTTGTCCGCATTATTTTTGCCGGACTGCCTTCTTTTGGACGGCGAAGCTAATTTTCCGGGTTAAGACAGTTGTGTAATTTACGGTGCATGCTACTTCATCTTTTTAAGCAAAGTTTACAGTTGCGCCGTTGGTTATGTGGTTCTTTTAAACCCCGGGCTGAAGCCCGGGGCTAGTCATTGCCTGCCCGGCTGCTTAAAAGCGTATCGCACGATGGTGCCTGTAATTGACCAAATTACCATTAAAACAATACATTCCAATCCCCTTCAGCCAAATAGATGAATGTAACTATCTGTTGGCGAAATATTTATGTATAAAATAAAAAATAATTGTACTAATGATGGAAGTAATAATTACTTTTAAAATAAAACGGATCGAAAAAAATCAAAAAAATTCCCCTCTATAAAGAGGGGTGTAGGGGTGTGTTATATTCAAATATTTCATTTATTTTTTTTGATTTTACATACTTTATTGACAGACTCTAATTCGTAACGTACGTATTAACCCGAATTATTCATGCTTCCAGCATAAATAATGACGATACATAATTGGAATCTAGTGATTACCAATTATGTATGTCAGGGTTAACCCTGATAAAAGCCAAATTCAATAAGCTCAAATTTGGGTATGAGATTTTCATCAGTTTTGAGAGTAATGTTAAATTAAACAGTTGACATACTTGAATTTGGCTTTTCGTCAGCCATAAATGGCGAAAAATTCTATGAATTTTTCGGGTTAACTAAAATTTACATTAATAAACATCACTACAATTACCCAAATTAGTAGTCCGGCACCGTAGGTTGAAAGTACAAACTTAAGCATCTTGTTATATTCTTTTTCTAATATTGTTTTCAGCATGTAGGCAAGAAAAATCCAGTACAGTATTTCGAAAATGTTTATTGTTTGTAACGGATAAATAAACCAGGGGTCAATATTTTTGTTATTTATAATGCTTAAAAGTGAAAAAGAAGCTACATATTGCAATTCATTCAAGTTTTCAAATTTTGCAAAAACGATTACAATTGTTTTAAACATTTGGGCAAAAAGGAAAACCAACTCTGAAAACATTGCTATATGAAACATTTGCTTAAAGCTTGTTTTATATCCCTGGAATATTGAGCCCGTTTCGAGACACAGGGCAACAAAGAGGAATTTGAAAAACAAAACCAACGGAATGATCAAATAAGCTATCCAGTCCCATTTGTGTTTAAATTCTAAAAATTCTTCAATTCTCTCCCGGGCTAATTGTTCTCCTAAAGTTTGATAGTAGAGCTCATCCTTTATAATGAATTCATTCAGTAAAACGCTGAGAAGAACATATAATAATGAAATGAACAAAAAGAATTCCGGTTTTTTAGTTTCATAAAAATATTTGGTGATGATTACCATAGTTTTTCCTAATCTAATTATGACTAAACACGAACAAACTCTTTCCAAAATTCGCTGTAAAGATTTTCGCTTTTTAAAAGGTGATCATGATCCCCTTTAGCCTTTATAATTCCACCATCGATAACATATATTCGATTGCTAATTTTTTTCAGGATGTTCAGACGATGCGAAATAAATATTATTCCAATTTCAGATTTTAAGCGACCTAATAATTTAAGCGTGAAATTTTCCATATTCCTGTCCATTGCTGCCGTAGCTTCATCCAGTATCAATAATTGAGGCATTTTATATAAAGCTCTTGCCAGTCCGATAAGCTGTATTTGTCCACCGGACAAATTGATTCCTTCCTCCCCTAAAATGGTTAAATATCCCTGGGGGAACTCCTCGAAAAAAGTATGAAAACCATATTTTTGACAAAACGCGATAATTTCTTGAACGTCTCCATCGGTTTCTCCCATACAAATATTGTCCGGTACATTACCGTTAAAAATGTGAATATCCTGAGGGACTACGCCTAATAATTCCCTCCAATCATTTGTATTAGTGTCATTAAGGTTTATAGTTCTATTGATTACTATTTCGCCATTTTCAGGGGAATAAAATTTCTCCAATATTTGTCCCAAGGTAGTTTTACCGCAACCACTTTCCCCAACAATAGCAATTAATTCGTTTTTCTTTATTTCAAAATCGATCTTTTTAAGTAATTGTTTTCGGCCTGGGAATCGAAACGACAGGTTTTTTACTTCTAAAGATTCAAATTGAATGGTTTTATCAGTCTTTCCCTTTGTTTCGGGGTTTATGCTCACAAATTCGAACATTCTGTTAAATGCAACCTTCGCCTCATTGACTGGAATTACTATCAGTGCCAGATTGGTTATGGACGGTATCAGTGTAGAAGCAATACCCAAAACGGCCATTAGTTCGCCAAGTTGCAGCCGACCTTCAAAAACCATATAGGATGAATAAGCAAGAATTGAAATTAGTATAACTATGCCTCCAAAACCTGAAATAAATCCAAGCCGGATATTTATTTTTCCCAACTCAAAAGCCTTCTCCTGTAAATTACCATAGATGATCTGATTGATTTTTTGAAAAAAGTTTTGTTTGTTAAAATTTTTAATGGCTGCCACACCCTGCATGGTACTGATATAATTACTTTCACTATGAGCATAGGCCACCATTACTTCTTTCTGGGAAGTGATTATTATTTGGTTATACCGGTAAATTAGAAGAAAGTAAAAAGGAAGTGTTACAATTGCGATAATGCCCGCTTCCCAGGCATAAATGAATATGAAAGTCAGGGAAATCAATGCCATAAGTGAGTCGATAATGATACTGCCCGCGATTTCAGTAATCACCCTTTGAATTCTTGTTGTATCGTTTAAACGGGCAACCAGTTCTCCAATCCTCCGGGTATCAAAAAACGATTTTGGGAGAAAAAGCAATGAACCATAGAAAAAATTAATGATCCGGTTATTGAAATTTTTGCTTGGTTTAAGCGTCAGACAGGTTTTGGAAACCAAATCTTTTCCAGCTCTTTTTTAGAATAGTTTTGAATTCCTTTTCCGGGATCGCCAATAATGAAATGATCTTCTTCATAACCGTAACAAATCACGAAATGTTGAAGACGTTGATCCATTAATACATGAAGGCGACCAAAGATGAAACGACCGTGATAAGTTGAGGGAATTTTTGTTTTGCCAACGCTCTTAAAAATATTGATTGATTGCCAACGCACAAAGCAAGATTGTTCCAGCCCGTCCCACGACCGTCCCTTCGCTTCCACACACTTGCTTTTTTGTCTGCCCACCCCCTGTTCATTGATATTATATGATTTTAGATTCCATTAATAATTGTAATTGAATTTTATACATTATATTTAAATTATAAAAGATTAATTTACATTAACATTAATAAATTTGAAGCTTGCAATAAGGAAATAGATTATAATTTTTAGTAATAAGTTTATTTGAATTTTTTATTAGAAG
>JAUWBB010000014.1 GCA_030605195.1 Bacteroidota bacterium | reverse complement strand
TAGAACTTAATCTCTCCCATTTCTGTTGTGAGGTATTGTTTATCATAGCTTATTTAATGTGTGAATAATCAGACTGACAGTGTGCGGAGTTTCGGTCGGGTTACGCCCTCCCTCAACTCCGTACATAACAAAGATATCATTAATCAATACAATGTCATATGGCGTAAATATAGGCGGAGAGTAAATTCCGATACATATAAAATAAGTTTGTTAGAAAATTTCCCATTAATCATAACTCTAACATTTACAGTTATATTCATTCTTTTTTATGCCTGTAAAAAAATAGAGCATGAAAAAATACTTAAAATTACAACAGGTGAAATAACGGATACCACCACAACGACTGCTACTGCAAATGGTGGAGCCCCGGTTACTACCCGTGGTGTTTGCTGGAGCAGCTCTCAAAACCCGACAATAGCAGATGCTTTTATTACCGATGGTAGTGGAACAGGCAGTTTCGCAAGTTCCATCACAGGCTTAACTCCCAATACAACCTATTATGTAAAAGCCTATGTCACAAATAGTGCAGGAACCGGATATGGTAATGAAATAATTTTCAAAACCTATAGTATGCTAAACGATTCCCGTGATGGACAGGAATATAAAACAACAGAAATAGGAGAACAATGGTGGATGGCAGGAAATCTGAATTTTTATACAAGCAGCGGCTCCTGGTATTATGATAACGACAGTACCACTCACTCTGAAACCTATGGCAGGTTATACACATGGGAAACGGCTAAAAATGTTTGTCCGGACGGATGGCATTTGCCAACTGATTCCGAGTGGAAAGAACTTGAAATTTTTCTTGGAATGACACAGGCGCAAGCGGATAATACAGGATGGAGAGGAACAGACCAGGGCGTTCAATTATCAATTGATGGGGATTCACGTTTTGAAGCTTTGTTCGCCGGTTACCGTTTTTACACCGGTGCTTTCTATGATTTGGGTACCTCCGCGTACTTTTGGAATTCAACAGAAGCCAGTGGTGATTTTGCCTGGTGCAGGTTCATAACCGCTGAGGAATATACAGGAGTTAATCGTTCCGGATTTTTAAAGGAAAGTAGTTTTTCGGTGCGCTGTGTTCAGAATGAGCTATAAAATTTAGTAAAAATATATATGTTGTCAGGTGTTTCCACCTGACAATGAGAAAAGCACTAAGAAGCATGGAAAATAACCAATTAAAAATTATTTACGGATGAAAAAAATAATAATACTTACGATTGGCATTTTATATACGCTATCAGTTTCCGGTCAGCAATTATCCCCTGAAGTTATAAGCTCTGCAGGTGATTATTTTGTAGGCTCAAATGTTACATTAAGCTGGACTATCGGAGAAGCTGTTATTGAAACTTTTACAGATACAAATTGTATCCTGACACAGGGATTTCAACAACCTTTTATTCCTCCTATTGCCGGAATTAAAAAATTAGAGGACAAAAACTTAAAAATAAAGGTATTTCCTAATCCCGCATCCGATTTCCTGAATGTACGTTTTATAGCAACAGAAGAGATAGATTTAATTATTGAATTAATCGATCTGAATGGAAAAGTGCTATTGAACGAAAAAGTTGTAACGGATCAATTAATAAAACAAATCAATTTTGAATATGTAAAACCCGGTGAATATGATTTGCAGCTTGTTGTCCGGAGGCAATGGCTTTTACTATCAAGACAATGCATGAAACCGCATCTCCAACGGCAAATATTTTGGAACGGTCGTCACTCGATTAATCGTCCATCAGTTATTATTTCCCCTGTCGTAGTTTCCTAACCGCGGCTCCAGCCTGCCAAAGTTCCGATTCACGCATTTCCTTCAGTTCTGCTTCCAACTCATTCTTATAATCCGGACCGCTTGTTCTTTCAAGAACGATTTTTGTTTCGGTTCCGGATTTTACACTTCTGTACAAATCATTAAATACCGGAAGAACGGCTTCACGAAATTTATGCCTCCAGTCTAATGCTCCTCTCTGTGCAGTAGCACTGCAATTCGCGTACATCCAGTCCATTCCGTTTTCATCAACCAATCTGATCAGGCTTTGGGTTAATTCTTCAACCGTTTCATTAAATGCTTCACTTGGGCTATGGCCATTTTCACGCAAAACTTTGTACTGTGCTTCCATGATTCCTGCCAGAGCTCCCATCAATACACCTCTTTCACCGGTCAGGTCGCTGTAAACTTCATTTTCAAATGTGGTAGGAAACAAATAACCCGAGCCAATCGCTATACCCAGTGCGATGGTTCTTTCATTTGCCCGGCCTGTATAATCCTGATAAACGGCATAGCTTGAATTGATACCGCTACCTGCCAGGAAGTTCCTCCGGACACTAGTGCCTGATCCTTTGGGTGCAACCAGGATAACATCAATATTTTCAGGAGGTACTACTCCGGTTTGTTCCCTGAAGGTAATTGAAAAACCGTGAGAGAAATAAAGAGCGTCACCTTCGTTCAGGTATTGTTTAACTACAGGCCAAACTGCCATCTGCGCTGCATCAGATACAAGATATTGAATAATGGTTGCCTTTCGGGTAGCTTCTCCGATAGGAAATAAAGTTTCTCCCGGTAACCAACCGTCTTTAACAGCCCTGTCCCAGTCCCGCTTAAAATCATATGATTGCCCAATAATTACATTGAATCCATTATCTTTCATATTAAGTGACTGAGCTGGTCCCTGAACGCCATATCCGATAACCGCGATGGTTTCATCTTTTAAAACGTCAGTTGCTTTGGATAAAGGGAATTCGTCCCTTGTCACCACATTTTCTTCTACTCCTCCAAAATTTATTTTAGCCATAATGATTTATTTTTATTAAATTTCAACAATATTATTTGAGTCCACTCCAAAAAGTCATTTTTGACAGAATAATGTCATAATGCCCGCCCGTACCGAACGGTACGTTCGGGCGGGGAATTTTGGAATGCTGCCCGCCCGACCGAAAGGCTTCGGCCGTTCGGGCGGGGAATAATGGGTGTTTCCAATATTCCAAAGCGATGGACTTTTTAGAGTAGGCTCTTATTTCGATCTTTTATGATTTGTATAATTGAATGCCATCTCTTTTTCTTTTAGATGAACCGTTAACTCTTTCATTGGTTTTGTGATGGCCACCCGTCCTGACCGTATGAACTCAAGCAAATTGTATGGTTTCAATTCATTAAGTAATTCCTGAGTTTCAACTTTATGGCCTGTTTTTTCGATAACCGTGTATTCAGGTGTAACTTCCAGAATTCTGGCATTATACTGTCTGACCAATTTTTCAATTTCATTGGTAGAAGTCAAGACTTCAGTAGGAACCTTATAAAGAGCGATTTCCTGATAAATAATTTGGTCTCTAACGTAATAAAATGCTTTCATAACGTCGACAAGTTTTTCAATCTGTTGCACCACTTTTCTAACCAATATCTCTGATGTGTTAACCACAATGGTATAACAATGAATACCGTCTATATGAGATTCCGAAGCCGTAATGCTTTCAATATTTATCTTTCTTTTTGTGAATATAATGGTAAGCCGGTTTAATAAACCAATATAGTTTTCACTAAAAACATTAATAGTATATTCTGTTTCCATCTTTTAAAAAAAATTAAGTTCGTTATAATTAATTTGTAAAACTATGTTTTGGTTATTCGAGACGAACGTTAGAAACCGATTCGCCGACAGGTATCATCGGGAATACATTATCCTCCTTTCCAACAACTACTTCAAGCAGGAAAGCTTCTTTAGAAGCAAGCATTTCGTCAACTGCATCCTTAAGCACTTCACGATTTGTCACTTTTCTGCCCGGAATTCCAAATGCCCCGGCCAGAGCAATAAAATCCGGATTATCCATTTCGGTAAATGAATACCGTTTTTCAAAGAACATTTCCTGCCATTGCCTAACCATTCCGAGAAAACTATTATTAAGGAGAACTATTTTTACCACTATTTTTGATTGTGCTATGGTACCCAACTCCTGCATGGTCATCTGGAAGCCGCCGTCTCCAGTGAAAGCGATAACCTCCCTGTCGGGCATTGCTATTTTGGCACCATTGGCAGCGGGGAGACCGAAACCCATTGTTCCCAGGCCTCCTGAAGTCACCCAGCTATTTGGCTCTGCGAACTTATAGTTTCGGGCAGCTACCATTTGGTTTTGCCCAACATCGGTTACCACAATTGCACCACCTTTTGTTTTTTCAGAAATCATATGAACTACCTCATCCATTTTAATTTGACCCGAAGCAGGATTTATGTTTTTCTTTATAACTTTTTCATATTCTTCTTGTTCATATTTTTTAAAACTCTCAAGCCATTCCGTATGTTTATTATTCTTAATCAGGGGTAAAAGGGCATAAAGAGCATCTTTAGCATCTGCATTAACTGCAACATCAATTTCAACATTCTTATTGATTTCCGCCGGATCTATTTCGATATGGATGATGGTTGCCTGTTTTGCATATGTATTCAAATTACCGGTAATCCTGTCATCAAAACGCATTCCGACAGCAATAAGCACATCGCATTCATTGGTTTTAACATTTGGACCATAATTACCATGCATACCCAACAATCCAACATACAAGGGATGCCTGGAAGGAAAAGCCGATAAACCAAGAAGTGTTGATGCAACCGGTATTTCTGCCTTTGTCACTAATTTTTCCAATTCATTTTGTGCATCCGAAATCAAAATACCGTGTCCCACCAATAATAACGGTTTTTTAGAATTATTGATTAATATGGCTGCAGCTTTAATGTCTTCTTTTTTAACTTTTGGATAAGGGAAATAGCTTCTTAGTTTCGTGCATTTTTCATACTTAAAATCCAAAGTGCCAAATTGGGCATCTTTCGTAATATCGATCATTACAGGACCAGGTCTTCCCGTAGTAGCGATATAAAATGCTTTCGCCATTGCTTCAGGAATTTCTTCGGCTGATGTGATCTGGTAATTCCATTTTGTGACCGGCATGGATATACCCATCACATCTGTTTCCTGGAAAGCATCTGAACCAAGCAAGGGAGAACCGACTTGTCCCGAAATGCAAACCATTGGCATTGAATCGATCATGGCATCTGCCAATCCGGTAATCATGTTTGTAGATCCGGGACCGGAAGTTACAAGGCAAACACCTACCCGGCCCGATACTTTTGCAAATCCTTCGGCCGCATGAGCAACACCTTGCTCGTGCCTTACCAGGATATGTCTTATTTTATCCCTGTAGTCGTACAATGCATCATACACCGGCATAATTGCGCCCCCCGGATAACCAAAAATAATATCCACCCCTTCTTCTATAAGGGATAACATCATGGCTTCAGCTCCACTCACCTGAACCGGTGATGTTACTTTGTTAAAAACCCGTTTTTGCGTAATCGTTCCCATAAAATATTTAATTATTTATTGTCTGTCAATAATTGTATCGGAATTTACTTTCCGCCAGCTGGCGGATCGGTTGCTATTTGCCTGTCCCGTAAGAAAGTTTACCCTGTGAAACAGCAACTTCGTTGCTCCTGCTGAGCAGGGTTTCACGGTGTGAACCCTGTGAAATTGCTTGCCCTGTGTAATCCACGAATTGGTGCAAAGCAATTACACAGGCCGGGCAATATTTAACAGGGAATGACTGTACGGGGGTGCTTAAAACTTATATACCCGACTTTATGGACAAACCCTATAAGATTCAACTTTTACTTAAAAGTCGTATTGCTCCTTTGTCTGCAGAGCTAACCAGCATGGAGTAAGCTTTCAATGCCGTTGATACCTCTCTTTCTCTTGAATCCGGATGATAAGCATCCGTACCTTTTAATAATTTTTCCTGTTTTCTTTTATCCAACTCATCATCAGAGATAAGCAGGTTTATTTCCCTCGCGGGAATATTGATCTCAATCGGATCCCCATCCTTAATCAATGCAATATTCCCTCTTCCGGCAGCTTCAGGCGAGATATGTCCAACAGACAAACCTGAAGTGCCACCGGAAAATCTACCATCGGTAATGAGTGCACATTTTAAGTCCAGTTTCATCGATTTTATATAGGAAGTCGGGTATAACATTTCCTGCATTCCCGGTCCGCCTTTTGGGCCTTCATATCGTATCACCACAACATCCCCTTCCTTAATCTTTCCTCCCAAAATAGCGCTGCATGCATTCTCTTGAGAATCATAAACTTTTGTAGATCCATTAAAAATAAAAATCGAAGGATCAACACCTGCTGTTTTTACAACACTCCCTTTTTCTGCAATATTACCATACAGAATCGTTAATCCACCATCAGAATTGTAGCAAAAATCCGAATTCCTGATACAACCATTTTCACGGTCACGATCAAGCTCGTCATAAACGTTTTCCTGGGAAGCAAGTTCAAGATTTCTGCCTGATAATCCAGGAGCACTTTTCGCATTATCAATTGCTTCATCACTCACACTGTTTAGCATTATATCATTTTCCTCAATGCTTTCCTTTAAGGTCTTACAATCTATTCTTCGTGCAGAGGTATCCAGCAACCCTGCCCTGTCCAATTCCCCCATAATAGAAAGGATTCCACCTGCCTTGTTTACATCCTCGACATGATAATCAGAACTTGGTGCAACTTTGCACAGAACAGGTGTTTTCTTCGATAATTCATCAATGTCTTTCATGGTAAAATCCACTTGTGCTTAATTTGCAAAAGCCAACAGATTTAATAATGTGTTAGTGGACCCACCCATAGCAATATCGAGTGTCATAGCATTTTTAAAAGCAGATTTATTGGCGATTGATCCGGGTAAAACACTTTCGTCCCCATCTCTGTAATATTTATATGTGAGTTCGACGATCAATCCGGCTGCCTTCTGAAATAATGTTAAACGATTTTTATGTGTTGCAAGTATAGTTCCGTTCCCTGGTAAAGCCAAACCGATGGCTTCGCTTAAACAATTCATGGAATTTGCAGTAAACATCCCGGAACACGATCCACAAGTTGGACAGGCCGATTTTTCCACCTGGGAAAGATAATTGTCTGAAACATCCGGATCCCCGGCTAATATCATTGCATCAACCAGATCATATTTTTTCCCATCCAGGGTCCCTGCTTCCATTGGACCTCCTGAAACAAAAATGGCAGGGATATTCAACCGCATGGCTGCCATAAGCATCCCGGGAGTTATTTTATCGCAATTGCTTATGCATATCATGGCATCGACCATATGAGCATTGCATACATACTCAACACTATCGGCAATAATTTCACGAGAAGGCAAGGAATAGAGCATCCCGTTATGCCCCATAGCAATACCGTCGTCAATGGCAATGGTGTTAAATTCAGCCGCAAAACAACCTTGTTCTTCGATCAATCTTTTAACATATTGTCCTATTTCATGCAAGTGCACATGTCCGGGAACAAACTGTGAAAAAGAGTTAACAATAGCTATTACAGGTTTCCCGAAATGTTCTTCCTTCATACCGTTGGCCCTCCACAAACTTCTTGCCCCGGCCATTTTCCTGCCACTGGTTGTAACTGAACTTCTTAATTGAAATTTCATTAAACTGCTTATTTTTTTAAATAAACTAACTCTATAAAAAAAAAGGCCGCTCTTTTTGGTGAGAACGGCCCTTTATTTAAGTTCCTTGAGTATTTTATATACCATTCTCACCTGCGGATCTCCATAAAATTAAATCAATGAGCCAGATAAGATTGGTATACATATTTATCATCAGTCCTTTATTTAAGTTCACAAATGTATGGATAATTTTAAAACGACAAAACTTTCAGTATTTTTTTTTATTACAACAAAGTAAACGCGACGGTTACACCGGCCATAACAATTGTAATCATACTCATTAATTTGATAAGAATATTCAGGCTTGGTCCGGATGTATCTTTAAAAGGATCACCTACGGTATCACCAATAACTGCAGCTTTATGGGCATCCGACCCTTTTCCTCCCATTTTCCCAGACTCAATATACTTTTTAGCGTTATCCCAGGCTCCACCGGAATTTGCCATGAACACAGCCAACACAAAACCCGCTCCTAATCCTCCAACCAACAATCCGATGGCGCCTGGCACACCAAATATCAAACCTACAAGGACCGGAACGATAATCGCCAATGTTGAGGGCAATATCATTTCCAATTGGGCCCCTTTCGTAGAAATGGCAACGCACCGGGCATATTCCGGTTCTGCTTTTCCCTCCAGAATACCAGGAATTTCCTTAAACTGCCTTCTTACTTCAGCAACCATTTTACCCGCGGCCCTTCCGACAGCATTCATGGTTAATCCGCAGAAAAGAAATGCCATCATTGCACCTATAAAAATACCAACCAACACTATCGGATTCATTAAATGGACCTGAAAATAACTCATGAACTCGTTAATATCAATGTTCAATAATTGTGATTTGTCAGTTATTTCAAGGCCATTTGGAAACATGTAAGATGATGCAGTTTGCAACAACCGGACTATACCAATTTTTAATTCTTCAATATAGGAAGCCAACAGAGCCAGGGCAGTCAATGCTGCAGAACCAATGGCAAACCCTTTTCCGGTTGCAGCAGTTGTATTTCCCAAGGAGTCTAAAGCATCGGTTCTTTTTCTTACTTCCGGGCCCAATCCACTCATTTCAGCATTACCACCTGCATTATCTGCAATTGGGCCATAAGCATCTGTGGCTAAGGTTATTCCCAAGGTAGAAAGCATTCCTACCGCAGCTATACCAATTCCGTACAACCCCATTTTCATATTTGCCATATCACCTCCCGCACCAGCCAGGTAAGCCAGCATAATACCAACAACAACGGCAATTACAGGAACGAAAGTGGAAATCATACCAGTACCCAAACCTGAGATAATAACGGTTGCCGCCCCTGTATCGGAACTTTCCGCAATTCTTCGAGTTGGTCTGTATTCTGCAGAAGTAAAATATTCGGTGGCTTTACCAATTACTATTCCTACTAATAAACCCGTGACGATTGCTCCTAAAATTCCCAACCAATTATCAATGCCTAACAATTTTAATATTCCAAAGGATGCAAAAACAATCAGTACAGAACTGGTATTAACTCCTCTGGATAAAGATTTCAGTAAATCCCGTTGTGTTGCATTTTCTTTTGTTCTTACTAAGTATATACCCAAAATTGAAAGGATAATACCGACAGCAGCTATCAACATTGGGGTCAGAACGGCTTTAAACTGAACGGTTGTATTATCGATATAAGCTGCAGCACCAATAGCTGCAGTTGCCAAAATTGATCCACAATAGGATTCATACAGGTCTGCTCCCATTCCAGCTACATCGCCCACATTATCACCAACATTATCAGCTATGGTAGCAGGGTTCCGGGGATCATCTTCCGGAATACCGGCTTCAACCTTTCCTACAAGGTCGGCGCCCACATCGGCTGCTTTGGTAAAAATGCCTCCTCCAACCCTTGCAAATAATGCCTGAGCCGAGGCTCCCATACCAAATGTCAGCATGGTAGTGGTGATAATCATGAGATTATGGGTATCTTCAGCAGCCGGATACACGAAGTTTAGAGCATAAAACCATGCTGAAATATCCAGTAGTCCAAGCCCAACAACCACCAATCCCATTACTGCACCACTTCTGAAAGCAACCCTTAATGCATGACTTAAAGAATTACGTGCTGCATTTGCCGTTCTGGCTGAAGCATAGGTGGCTGTCTTCATTCCAAAAAAACCTGCAAGGGCAGAAAAAAAACCGCCTGTTAGAAAAGCAAAAGGAACCCATGGATTTTGCAAATGGAACCAATAAGCCAGGATGCAAAAAACACCCGTTAATATAAGGAAAAACAATCCTACAACCTTATATTGCTGTTTCAGATATGCCATTGCGCCATTTCGGACATGCTGAGCTATCTTTTTCATTAATTCCGTACCTTCATCTTCCTTCATGATCTGCCTGAAAAAGAAAAAAGCAAAAGACAAAGCTAAAACAGCAGAAACAGGTACAAGCCAAAATAAATTGTTAATCATACTTACAGAATTTTAAAATTTAAGAAATGAACTATCCCAATTGACTTAAAAACCATGAACCAAAGCCGACCGCCACCAGGAATAATATTTATCTTCAAGTTCTTCACTGGAAGGAAAAGGATAAAAAATAAAGGTTTCCTGATCGCCTATAAAAAACCCGTCTTTTAAAGTACGAAAGGATAAATCTTCTTCAAAATTTCGAATAACTGTTTTTGTAGGTCGTTCAGGCAAGTGCTGAAGACGAATCAGACAATCCCTCAAATGATCAGGATTGGGATAAGGTAAATTATTAAGAGGAGCTTCAGGATCTTTGGCCAATTTATTTAATTTCAATTCTACAAAAAATAATTTTGGTGAGGAAACAGGTTTTGATGTATCGGTTAAAAATTTCATAAATTCGGGTGGGGAAAGTCTGCTGGCAACCCGGGTCCTGTTGGGAATAAATTGCTGATAAAGATGTACGATTTTTTCCTCCTGAATTTTAAAATCAGATTTTTGCAGTCCCAATACTTTACCATCATCGGTAACAAGATAAAGATCAAGCAAAGCATTTAATGGTAGATTTTCCAAAACTCTGTAAATAGATAAGAAAACAGACCGTTTTGGCTCTCCATCTTCGTATGGCACTAATTGTTTATCAATATAATCCCAGGGAAGCCAATCCACTTTATCAGGATCAATTTCAAAGAAAATAGCCTGGCCTTTTGTCCTTTTTTTTGTTCCCACAGCCAGGTAATTTCCAAATTTAAAAGGCGACAAATGAGATGCAATTAAGGACTCCGGAGTGGCTGAGAAATAAAAATATTTTTTCATCTTTTAAATTTATTTTATTGGAAAGATACCCAATAAATCATGAGCTAAATCTAAAACATGAACATATGAAAATCAAGTAGCGCAGTTAGTTTATACTCATTCTAAATTAATTCAGGGTTATTTTTTATGCTTTACAAATTCGTCCAGCCATTGGGTGATTTCCCAATGCATATGAAGCAGGGATTCCCTGGTTCTGTAACTATGACTCTCATGAGGTAATAATACTAACCGTACAGTGGCTCCATGGCTCTTCAGGGCACTATAAAAACGTTCACTCTGAATAGGAAAAGTGCCGGAATTGTTGTCAGCTATCCCATGAATCAAAAGGATGGGGTCTTTAACCTTATCGGCATGCATAAAAGGAGACATTTGATAGTAAATTTCAGGGGCCTCCCAATAGGTTCTTGGTTCTGCCTGAAATCCGAAAGGTGTTAGTGTCCGGTTATATGCACCGCTTCGGGCAATACCTGCAGCAAACAAGTCAGAATGAGCCAGAAGATTTGCTGTCATAAAGGCACCATAGGAATGTCCTCCAACTGCAACCCTGTCTCTGTCAGTGACCCCCATTTCCACAGCTTTGCCGATAGCTGCCTCAGCATTAGCAACCAACTGTTCAATGAAAGTATTATTGGGTTCCTGATCGCCCTCACCAATAATTGGGAAACTGGTATTATTCAACAAAGCATACCCCTGTGTGACCAAAACAAGAGCTGAAGAGGTACTGACCCGAATAAACGAGTAGGGTGAGCCGCTAATTTGACCTGCTGCATCAACACTTTTATATTCCCTGGGATAAGCCCATAACATTGTTGGTAAAGGACCGTTTTTTTCTTTATTATATCCGGGAGGCAAATACAATTCAAAAGATAATTTTACACCATCTTTCCTTTCATATTTAATGATTTGCTTCTCAATTCCTTTTAATTGTGGATACGGATGAGGGAAAAAGGTAATTTGTGAGATTGTCTGATTTTTAATATTTCTCAGGTAATAATTTGGCGGACTGGTTTTCGACTGACGACGGGTCAATACGATACCTTTTTTCTCATCAATAATTTCAACGGTAGTCTCATAATAAGGAGCTTCGGACCTCCATAAACGATTTGTTTTTCCCGAGTCTAGAAAATATTTGTCAATAAATGGCCTGTTTCCATCCGGAGATGCACCCTGTCCCATCAAATAAAGAGATTTTCCTTTGTCAGCAGTTAATAATACATATCTGCCATAATCATTATGCGTTAATACAAAATAGCCCGGATTATTATACCTGTCTTCGGAAGAATAATCAAAAATTACTTTCTTGGAATTTACAGGATCAGCCGGGTTAAATAAACTAATCTTTGTTTGTCGTGATTTTCTCCAATATTCACGTACAATAGCCATGTTTTCATTCCCCCATGTTAAGCCGGAAAATCTTAAATTGGTTGTAATGCTTTTAACAGGTTCGCCCAAGAATGGAGCCATTAAATAATAGGCCTGGTCTCTTGTTTCAGTTATTTTTTTCGGATCGCCCTCATCCATAGCTTCGACCCAATAAATAGTGGCCGGTGAATCAGAGCGCCAGGTAAACGACCTTGGTCCTTTCCTGACAGCATCAAAGCCTTTGGGAATATCTTCCGTCAATGGTATATTGGCAAGTTGATGAATTTTGTTTCCATCCATATCCCAAATCTCAACCGAAACCGGAAACCTGTAATAGGGTACCAGGTATGAAAAAGGTTTTTCCAATTTTTGAATCAATATATATTTGCCGTCAGGAGACGAAGTAAGACGAATATAAATTCCAGGTTTACTGAAATTAAAAGAACCCTCACCCAACACCAGTTTCATTATCCGCGAGGAAGAATAGAATGTAAATAGTGCCTCATCGAAAGAATTTTTTAATAAATCCTGGTAGGTTCTTAATGCAGCTTTACCTTTAATATTTTCCTGAATGACAGGACCTGTAGGGACATTGGTGTCCTCCGGAGGATCACCCCTGCTTTCAATAACCGATTTATAAAGTATTGTTTTACTATCGGGCAGCCAGATATATGGCATCCCCCTAAGTGTATTATTTAATATTCCTTCTGTTAATTTTACTGCCTGAAGTTTTTTCATATCAGCCATCCAAAGTTCAATTCCATCACCCACAGTATGTGTAAAACAGAACTTTTCTCCGTCGGGAGACCATCGAAAATTCGTTATTTTTGAATTCTCCGGTAGGTTTGTTACCTGAAACTCATCTCCTCCTTCAATATTCTTTATCTTTATATTTGTATAATAGCTAAACCTGCTGGGACCGTTCGACTTTGGATCAATCCTTATCCCTCCCAGTCTTAACTCCTGACGGGCAAGATCCTCGATTAAAGGTATATTGGGCCGTTCCAGAATTGCGATATGTTTGTTCCCTGGACTTATGTTTACGTTAGGTGTGGGTTTGGCATCTACAATCTCGATAATTTCCTTTGGTGGAACCTGATACGTAGGTTTGATCTGTGAAAAGGAAATCCATGGAAGACATAAAAGAATAAAAAGGATAAGCTTAAGAGAAATTTTTCTTATTTTCATGGTATGGATTTTTTAGTATTCTTATTTCGGTTTCAAATATACAAAAAGAAACAATGGAAGATCATAAAAAGACGATTAATCAAGCCTGGGAAAAGAGAAAATTATTAAAGAATGAAAATGTCCAGGCTTGTATCAGGGAGGTTATTGATCTCCTGGATAAGGGTAAAATCAGGGTTGCTTCGCCAGCCAATAATGAATGGGTTGTAAACGAATGGGTTAAGAAGGCTGTTATTTTATATTTCCCAATTCAAAAAATGAAACTCACTGAATTACCTCCTTTTGAATTCCATGATAAAATCAAACTTAAGAAAGGATATAACCGGCTTGGTGTACGTGTTGTTCCACATGCTATTGCCCGTTATGGATCGTTTCTTGGGAAAGGTGTAATATTGATGCCTTCTTACGTGAATATCGGGGCATATGTTGATGAAGGAACAATGGTCGATACATGGGCTACTGTTGGTTCATGTGCTCAGATTGGCAAAAACGTTCATTTAAGCGGAGGAGCAGGGATAGGTGGAGTACTTGAGCCTGTTCAGGCTTTACCGGTAATTATTGAGGAGAATTGCTTTATCGGATCCCGTTGTATCATCGTAGAAGGGGTAAGGGTTGGAAAGGAGGCTGTCCTGGGAACAAACGTGGTTATTACAAAATCAACAAAGATCATGGATGTTACCGGAAACATCCCAAAAGTTCATACCGGCTATGTCCCTCCTCGCTCGGTAGTTATCCCCGGATCCTTTACAAAAAAATTCCCGGCAGGTAATTACAGTGTTCCATGCTCTCTTATTATCGGAAGGAGAAAAGAATCTACCGATCTGAAAACATCACTCAACGATGCTTTAAGGGAACATAATATTCCGGTATAATTATCGGGAAACCAAAATCCTAACCCAGATAAACTGGAAGATAAAAGATAAAAGTAAAAAGACAAAAGTTTAATAAAGAATTTTGCTTCTGAAATTACTATCAATAATGAGTCACAGAAGGTTGTGAAAAATTTTCTGCCAAAATATAACAGAATTTGAATTGTAAGCCTAATTCAATTGATAATTGAAACCCTTCGGGAAATTAAAGAACATTAATTGACCTAATTAACCTAATTGCTTTAATTAATCTAAAAAATGACCAAGCCACAATTCACAAAAATTTAGATATTTGAAATTGGGATTTTGCAAATTGGGATTTGATTAGGTCAATTAGAAATTAGAGTAATTAGAAATTGAATTATCGACAACTTGTTAGTAAGTTTTATTTTTTAAGCACCTAATTAATAAACAAGCGTATGAATATTGGCTATGATGCAAAACGTGCATTTTTTAACCGAAGCGGATTGGGTAATTATAGCCGTAATACCATTCTGATTCAAAATCAATATTTTCCTGAAAACAAGTATTATTTATACACTCCAAAAATTAAAGGAGCTATTTCATTTATCAAGTCGGAGAATATTCAAATAATAACGCCTGAATTTTTCCTTTTTAAAGCATTTAAACCCCTTTGGCGAAGTTATGGTATAAGCCGGCAGTTGAAAGCGGATAAAATCGATCTGTATCACGGATTGAGTAATGAGTTGCCTTTTAATATCCATAATACAGGAATAAAATCTGTTGTTACAATCCATGATCTTATATTTCTCCGGTATCCTGAAAATTATAAAACCATTGACAGTAAAATATACGAGAAAAAATTCAAGTATAGCAGTGAGATAGCAGATAAAGTAATTTCCATAAGCCAACAGACCAAGGCGGACTTAATTAATTTTTTCAGGATAAATCCAGAAAAAATTGAAGTTGTATACCAGGGTTGCAACCCGATATTTTATAAAATCATTGAAAAAGACAAAAGAAGACGGATAATAGAGGAACTGGGTTTACCCGAACAATATATATTGTATGTTGGTACAATTGAAAAGCGAAAAAATTTGCTCTCTCTCGTTGAAGCAATTGATAAGGGCAAAATTGATATCCCCCTGGTAGTGGTAGGTAAACCAACTGTTTATGCCGGCATTGTAAAAAGCTATATCTCAAAGAATGATTTAAAAAATGTTTTCTTCTTAGAAAACCTTACATTAGAAAATTTGGCTGCACTTTATCAAGCGGCTGAGATCTTTATCTACCCGTCTGTTTTCGAGGGATTTGGGCTACCCATTCTTGAGGCCCTGAATTCCAGAGTTCCCGTGATTACGACCATCGGAGGTTGTTTTTCTGAAACCGGCGGAGTATACACAAAGTACATTGATCCGCTTAATCCGGATGAATTTATTGATGCGATAAAAGTCTTGTTAACAGATTCCTGGAAAAGGGAAAAAATAATTGAAGAAGGTTACCGGCATGCTTTAAAATTCAGGGAAGATAAAATTGCCGCGAAATTAATGGATGTATATAAGAAAGTTCTTGGCTAATGCTTACTGACGTTGAAAATTCAATGAAAATTCTTAAAGGGGGGGGCATTATTTTGTATCCAACCGATACCATTTGGGGTTTGGGATGCGATGCCACCAATGAGAAAGCGGTTAACAAAATTTGCATGATAAAAAAAAGAAAAGATGCCCGGAGTTTATTGATATTAGTTAATTCGCTGCAAACCATTAAGCTATATGTTGATTACCTGCCAGATATTTCATCTGAACTGATGGAAAAAACCGGATCCCCATTAACGATAATTTATCCAGGTGCTAAGAATCTGGCACTTAATTTAATAAACAAAGATGGATCGATTGGAATCAGGATAACAAAAGATGAGTTTTGTTCAACGTTAATTTCCCGTTTCGGGAAACCAATTGTATCCACGTCAGCCAATATTAGTGATAAACCCTACCCTGGAAATTTCCGCGAAATTGATGAGGCTATAAAACGAAGCGTCGATTACATAGTAAACTGGAAACAATCCGAAACTCTGGTAACGAAACCTTCCAAAATTATCAAATTGAAGCCAAACGGAGGTTTTAATATCATCAGGGAATAATTAATGTAATCTGGTAATTTTGACACAAAATTATCCCTATGGGAAAATTCCGATACACTATAAAGATTCAACTTTACCAGAACCTGATATTCTTACATCCACAATGGGGTTCCCTGAATAATATACTTTTCCACTTCCCGAAATGATTGCCTTTAATTCAGATGTAACATGAACTTTACATGTCCCTGAACCACTGATCGAAACTTCAAACTGTTCCACTTCCAGCCTTTCAGCTTTCAGATCACCCGATCCACTGATACTTATTTCAAACGATTTCACTATTTCTGGTCCGGCAAGTAATATATCTCCTGACCCGGAAATATTCGCCTCTACATCAGATACTTTAAGATTCTCTATAATAATTTTCCCGCTTCCGCTAATATTAAATTCAATGTTTTCTTCTTCAATATCCGTTTCTGCAATGATTTTTCCTGAACCTGAAACATTTAGGCCTTCAATTTCAGGTATTGTAATAAACACTTTAATCCTTTCATGTCTTGGTACTCTCCACCTATTATACTTGATTTTTAGTTTTCCGTTGGAAACTTCAGTAATAATATTGTCCAGCATTTTTTCTTCAGCATCAATAATAACCTCTGTATTACTGCCCTGAATAAGATAAAGATCAGCTGAAATTCCGAGGCTTATCCTATTAAAAGAGCCGACATTTCTTTTTTCCTTTTTTTGATCAATTCTACAATTTTCGCCACCATTTGCAAGTAAAGTGCCTGATAAACAAAAAACTAACAACAGCCCGATAAATGTAATCCCTTTTGTTTTCATAGTTTTGTCATTTAATTTTTCCTAAAGACGACAATTATTTTATTTTGCTGCAAATATTTTGCTTAAATTTGCAATCCTTTCATCATTAGGAGTTTTGAAATTATCCGCTTTACCGGATATTTATTTTTTTTCTACCTGAATAAAATTAAGATTATATGGACGATAAGGTTACATCAAATTTTAATTTTTGGTTTAAAAAATCTCCCACTCCAAGATGGATTGTGTTTTTTCTTGATTTATTGATATGTTTATTTTCCATTAGCCTGGCTTATGTATTACGATTTAATTTTGAAATTCCCCCGGATTACCTTCAAACCTTAGTTTTTGCTATTCCTTATGTAATATTCATTCGAGCTTTAAGTTTCATGATTTTTCGTACTTATGCCGGCCTTGTCAGGTATACAAGTGCTAAAGATACTGAAAGGATCATTATAGTAGTTTTATTTGGAACATTAACTCTTGCCCTGGGAAATATTCTATTCGGTAGTATAACAAATAGCAGGAACCTCATACCTTATGGAATTGTAATTATTGATTTCCTTATTACAGTTTTCATAATGACCGCATCCAGGTTATTAATAAAATCTCTATATCTGGAAATCAATAACCCTTCATCACAGAAAACCCATGTAATCATTTACGGTGCTGATCAGTTTGGCGCCATCACCAAACGGACACTTGACCGGGATATAGGAATTAATAGCAAAGTAGTAGCATACATCGATCATAGAAAAAATACAGTTGGTAAAAAACTGGAAGGTATTTCTATTTATGATTATAAAGATCTGCCCAATTTATTGGAAAGATTTGCTGTTTCAAAATTAATTATTGCTTCTAAAGATATTGATCCGAATCGAAAAAACGAATTAACCGATGAATGCCTAAATTATGATGTGAAGGTCATGTCGGTACCCGAAGTAAACACCTGGATCGATGGTGAATTGAGCTTTAACCAGATCAGGGCGGTTAAAATCGAAGATTTGCTTGAAAGGAAACAAATTAAACTCGATGAAAATGCCATCAAGAAACAAACTTTAAATAAAACCATTTTGGTTACGGGTGCTGCAGGATCAATAGGTGGTGAGATTGTGAAGCAACTCACTAAATATCGCCCGAAAAAAATTATTCTTTTCGACCAGGCAGAATCTCCGCTTTACTTTCTTGAATTAGAACTTCAGGAAAAACTGCATTTCGACGATTTTAATATCATCATTGGTGATATTACCCACACTACCAAACTTAATACTATTTTCAAAACCTACAAACCGCAAATTGTATATCATGTTGCTGCATATAAGCATGTTCCCATGATGGAGAATCATCCAACCGAAGCCATACGCACCAATGTTTTAGGGACAAAAGTCCTTGCTGATCTTTCCATTAAACACCATGTCCAAAAATTTGTTATGATTTCAACCGATAAAGCGGTTAATCCGACCAATATCATGGGAGCATCGAAACGCCTGGCAGAAATTTATACACAAAGCCTGAACAAAACATCACCAACTAATTTCATAACAACCCGTTTTGGTAATGTATTGGGATCACAAGGATCTGTCATTCCACGTTTCCGCAAACAAATCGAGAAAGGTGGTCCTATTACCCTAACACACCCGGAGGTAACAAGATATTTTATGACCATTCCGGAAGCTGTGCAACTTGTCCTTGAAGCTGGAGCAATGGGCCATGGAGGTGAAATTTTTATCTTTGATATGGGTAAATCCATCAAGATAATTGACCTTGCAAAGAAAATGGTTCGCCTCTCAGGACTGACTATTGGAAAGGATATCAAGCTCAGTTATACCGGTCTGCGACCGGGTGAGAAACTCTATGAGGAATTATTAAATGATAAGGAAAACACGATTACAACCCATCATCCTCAGATTATGATTGCCAAGGTACAGGAATATGATAATGAAACAGTGTCAGGACAGATTGATGATCTCATCAATCTGTCTGAAAAACATGAAAATTATCCGGTTGTCAGTCTAATGAAAAGGTTAGTTCCTGAATTTATTAGTGAAAACTCGATCTATGAAGAATTAGACCTGAAAAAAAATCAATAATCCGGGTTACCTGAAAATATCGGTTAAACCGTCTGGCAAAACCATAAAAACTGTTTTACTTTCCGGATCAATTTTTTGGATAAGATCTTCATTTACCGGTATTAAAATTTCCCTTCCATGTTTTATGATCTGAAAAACCGGATTATCCGGATAAAAGAATATATCATTTACCAGTCCAATTTCGCCAAGCATTTCGTCTACGATTTTGAATCGAATCAGGTCTCTCCAAGAAAATTCATTTCCTTCTTTTTGGGGTAAATCAACCTTTTTAAAAAATAAATTAATGCCTATAAGCTTTTTAATCTCCTCGGGGGTATCAATATCCTCGAATTTAACAATGGCAGTGGAAGAAGTTAATGACTCGGCATAAGACAAAAAAAACGGAACCAGTAATCCCTCTATTTCAAGGAACACCGATTCCATTTCACTTAAACGACCGGGAATGTTCTTATTTAGTTTTATTATTGCTTCACCGATTCTTCCATGTGGCTTTAAGATTGTACCTGAAAAAAAGTATTCATCTTGTAGCATATTGGAAAATAATCTTAAGCTTTTTTCTTTGAATCTTCTGTTTTCGATCCTGATTTTGTAGTTTTTTCTTCAGCAGTAACCTTAACCTTTTTCGCTTTTAACGACTTTTCCGTTTTCGTTTCAGCCGATTCTTTTTCAGGCTTTTTCTTAGGAGAAGATTCATCTTTTCGGGGTTTATCAGCAACTTCGGCTGTTGCCTTAACAACTTCTTCAGAAGCAGTTTCAGTCACTTCAGTTTTTTCCTCAATTTCAGTTAATTCCGCACTCTTTTTTGCAATTTCAACTGCTCTTGCCTCGCTGACTTTTGATTCTGCCTCAATGGCCTTTTTGAATTTCTCATCCCTTTCTTTAGTGATCCAATCTTTTTTAGCTTGTATCTTTGATTCTTTTTCTTCCAGCCATGCATTAAATCTTGCTTCAGCTTCAGCTTCCGAAAATGCCCCTTTTTTTACACCTTCAAGAAGATGCTTTTTCATTAAAATACCCTTATACGATAAGATAGCTCTGCAAGTATCAGCAGGTTGAGCGCCTTTCTGCAGCCATTCCAATGTCCTGTCAAAATTAATTTCAATAGTAGCCGGATTTGTACCGGGATTATAAAAACCCAATCTTTCGATAAATTTGCCATCCCGTGGCGCCCTGCTATCAGTAATTATGATATGATAAAAAGGTTTCTTTTTGCTCCCTTTTCTCGATAATCTGATCTTTACTGGCATACTTTACTCATTTATTAATTACACTTACTTGATTTTTTTTGTGCGTGCAAAGGTACAATTTTATTCACTATTAGAAAGTCTTTAATAAATTTTACTACAATACCCGATAGTTACCAATAATTTCTTTCCCCATAGTATTTTGCGATACTTTTTTAGCCTTATGGATTGGCTCCGTAGTACTTAATCCAATAGAAATACATTGATCGACACATGATAGCACATGAGGCAAACAGAT
>JAUWBB010000234.1 GCA_030605195.1 Bacteroidota bacterium | reverse complement strand
AAGAATCAAAAGTCATTACGTTTGATCCTAAGCAATTTAACCCACTGAATTTTAAAGAACCCCGTTTATGGTGGCCAATTGACGTTGGAGAACCGAACCTTTACAAATTGGCACTGGCATTTGAATCAGGAGGGAAAATTTCAGATTCCCAATCCATCAATTTCGGAATAAGGAAAGTCACTTCTGAATTAACCGAAAAAAATTATCTCCTTTTTAAAATCAACGGTAAAGAAATCCTGATTCGTGGAGGTGGCTGGGCCTCTGATATGCTACTGAAGTCTGACTCAGCACACCTGGAAGCCGAAATAAGATATGTTAAAGATATGAATCTAAATACTATCCGGTTGGAGGGAAAACTTGAAAATGATTATTTCTATGAACTCTGTGATAATCACGGCATTATGGTTATGCCGGGTTGGTGTTGCTGTGACCATTGGGAAAAGTGGGAAAACTGGGATGAGGAAGATCACTCAATTGCTGCTGAATCTTTGAAAGACCAGGTACGAAGATTAAGGAGTCATGCAAGTGTGATAACCTGGATGTATGGGAGTGATTATCCACCACCCGCTGATGTCGAGAAAATGTATCTCAGCGTCTTCAAAGAAAACAACTGGCCAAATCCTCATCAATCATCAGCAGCTCTTAAACCTACTGAAATTACAGGCTATTCAGGTATCAGAATGCTTGGCCCATATTTTTTTACTGAACCATCCTATTGGCTTACAGATACAGCCCGTGGAGGAGCCTTTGGATTCAATGCTGAAATAGGTACCGGTGCATCAGTTCCTTTAATTGAAAGTATCCTTGATATGTTACCCGAAGATCACCTGTGGCCAATTGATGAATACTGGGATTATCACTGCCGTGCCGGGCGTCCAACTACATATTTAAATATTTTCACAGAAGCTATGACTGCCAGATACGGGGAGCCAAAAGATCTTGAAGACTATGTAATGAAAGCTCAGTTGCAGTCTTATGAGGGCAAAAGGGCAATGTTTGAAGCATACGGCAGAAATAAATACAACAGCACGGGAGTTATCCAATGGATGTTAAACAATGCCTGGCCTTCTCTTTACTGGCATCTCTATGATTATTATCTAAGGCCTGGCGGATCTTATTTTGGTGCAAAGAAAGGTTGCGAACCATTACATATTCAATATTCTTATGACGATCGTTCGATTGTTGTTGTAAACTCCTTTCTCCAGAAATTTAAAGGACTTAAAGCTTATGTATCTGTTTTCAATCTCGATTTATCAGAAAAATTCTCACAGGATATCACATTCGACATTTCTCCGGACGGTGTTAAAAAAGTACTCACAATTCCTGCCCTGGAAAATCTATCGATGACCTACTTTGTAAAGCTCGAATTGAAAGATTCGGAGGATAACACACGTAGCTCAAATTTTTATTGGCTTTCAACAAAGAAAGAAGTTTTCGATTGGGAAAAATCCTATTTTTGGACTACACCTATGAAATCTTATGTAGATTTTACCGATCTGCAAACATTGCCTATAGTCGAGCTGACAGTGACAAGTAATATTGAGGTACGAAAAAACGAAGAGCTTGTTCACGTAACAGTGAGTAATCCCTCAAAACACCTTGCCTTTGCTGTCCATCTTCGGCTTACCAGTGGTGAGAACGGAGAGGAAATTATCCCTATCTTATGGGAGGATAACTATTTTCCATTGATGCCAGGCGAAAAAAAGAAAATTACGGCTACTTCCCTTGGGAGAAACTTGAAACAAGATAATCCTGTTGTAGAGATTGATGGATGGAACGTTCTTTAGAAAATGCAGAATGGAAATATAGTCTGTATTATTTGCTTTTTGACCTCCGGAAGAAAAAGATTCCACCTCCAACAACTACAACACCAATAATAACATAAATGACCCAGGAAGCATTTCCTGATTCTTCCGGTTCTATTTCTTCCTCCTCCAAAGGAGTATAAAAAACCGGGTCCAGGTCATCGATCGAGACTGAATCCACTATGGCCAGCTCTTCTTCTGTAATATCCTGGATGGTATCCTGCGGGATTGCTTTTACCAAATCAATGCATGCCATCAAAAACATACAAAAAACGGTAAAAATAATAACTATTCTTTTCATTGTTAAATCATTAAAGTTTTTCAGCGTAATTCAGGTATTTTTTTGCCAAGTCATTATTTCCCTGACTTTTATAATGATTACCCAGGGCAACCAGGGCCGGTTTGTACCCTGGGTTTATTCCAATACACTTTTTCAGGGTTTTAACAGCAAGGTGATCTTCACCTGTGTCGAAATAAGCCATTGCAAGTCCGACATACGAAGGAAAATGCTTGTAATTAGTATTAAGATTTCCTGTAAATAATTCAATCGTTTTATCCGTTTCGCCTTCCATTTGGTGAATTTTTGCCAACTGATAAATTGCCACCTCATATTCAGGATAAATTTCCAGACACTTGTTCACCTGTTTTTTAGCTGCATTTATATCCCCTGACTTTCGGAAAGCCGTTGAAAGGTTTAAATAAACCGACTCATTTCCCGGATCAGTCTTTATGGCTTTATTTAATAAAAAAAGTGCCTGATCATAGTTATTCTTTTTCAGAGCCAGATAGCCCTGGTAATCTTCTTTGGTTTTTCTTTCAAGAATTGCACATACAGGCATACCGTTTATGTCGATCGTATGAATTGTATTCTCAGGAGGCCAGATATTGTTTTTCAATTGAAATGGATGAATATAAGCATTAGCAATTATGGCGAAATCCCAATCGTAATTCCCACGTGAATAGTACTTTATATACTGTGTTGAAATCTTACCCCGCGACTGTCTGAATAACCAGGATACAGGAAAATTCGAAGCAACTTTTATTTTATCCTCTTTTAAAAGATTGGTTTTCTCAATATGGTCCTGCAACCATCCGGAAGCTTCGCGCATGCTATGGAAATAGTAATCGGTTTCATAATCACCATAAGCTCCCTTTATGCCTCCAATCCATTCATTAAAATACAAATACTCGTATGGATGATTCTTGATAATAAACTTTGCCGGGTGGACACACAAAACAAGGGAAATTACAAGTAGCGCTATTTTAAATTTCTTAGACTGAAATTTTTTGATTATCCAATCATACCCGAGGGCAGACAGAATAACAAGCGGGGGATATATAAAAGTCACATGTCTCCATGCA
Organism: Bacteroidota bacterium; assembly: GCA_030605195.1. Lineage (GTDB taxonomy): Bacteria > Bacteroidota > Bacteroidia > Bacteroidales > VadinHA17 > CAZEWS01. The sequence goes on along the minus strand of JAUWBB010000234.1, from coordinate 2,268 downwards.
CCATACACATTTGAATTACCAAGTATTATAAATAATAATGGGAACAAAAATGAAAATCCGAGGAAAAAAATAAATATCCACTGTTGGCTTTTAAAAATTCTGTTGGAGAAAACCGCGAAGGCCAGTAACCCTGCCATAACAATAGTTGGGATGGATATAACCATATATTTAAGAAGGTAATACCACGGGAACCGGTCAGACCAGTAAACCGATCCTTCAAAAATTTGCCGCAACGTGGTGGGAAATTGTGCCATTGCTTTATAAGACAGCCATGGGTTTTTTAATGGATCTTCAAGGCCGAACGGCCACGTAACCAGTCCCGATGAATATCCCAAAACAGATATTATCAAAATAGTCAGGAAAGAATATAAAACAGTTTTATGAGTTATCCATTTTTGCCCGTTGATATAATTGCTGGCCAGATATAATCCAACGAATGAAAACATGTAACAAATCAAAATAATTCCTCCTGCCCGGATTCCAAAAGTAAAAGCCAATCCCAGGATCAGAAGGGAGACATGTTTCATGGAAAGTTTGGGTAATTTTTTAATGAACAGAAAAATGAAGTAAATTGTTGCTATATAGCCCAATGCAAAAGGAATATCTTTCAGGTTATTCCAGGTGTGGCCTAAAAATCTCGAAGAAACCAGAAACAGTAAAAGTGTTAAAAACCCTGCCCTGTAACCTGCAAGAAAAGCTGCCAGAAGCCCGCTTATAAAAATCGTTCCCCAACCGGCAATAGAATTGGCAATATGCCTGAATTGATAAATGTCTTCAATATTCAACAATTTAATAAAAATTGTAGTTATATTATCAAAAAACTGACCATAGTATTTCAGATGGGTTTTTGGAGTATGGAGAGCAGATTTATCTTTTCCCAACGATTCCAGATAGTTGATTACTTTTTCTGATTGGGAGTAATGCAGTTCTTCATCGCCTGAAATTCCCGCGTCAAGACTCAACAGCGGCAAAAGAATCAGAAGTAACAAAGACAAGAAAAAAAAAGCGTTCTTAAAGTTCAGATATTTATTTACCAGGCGATGCATAAAATTTTTTCCAGGTATAATTGATCGTCATAAAACTCCTCCCAATAATTCGTAATCATTACAAATTCCGGAGGCACGGCGATGAGCATCCCCGATAAATGCCCCGATACCACCTCCTATCATTCCCAGTTTAATTTTGTTCATTTTTTTCATTTTTAAACGGTCATTTTATTAATCAACTTATTAATCAGTCAAATTATCAAGTTTTGGATTTTTTCTTGTGAGTAATATATAACAACCCAAAAGCGATAATCAGTAATGCGGGCAATACGGCCATATAACGTAAGGTTTCGACCCCTGAACCTGATATATCCATGAATTTCCCCATAATAGGCAATACAATTGCTGCGGATAAAAAGCCAAGTCCTCCCATCAGGGAAAGTCCCAGCGCTCCGCTTTCAGGAATATTTTCAGAAACGAAGCCGATCATGGTTGGCCAGAAATAACAGATTCCGATGGCAAATACTGCCGCGGCAATAAAAGTTGAATATCCCTGGGCATAGCTTAGCCAGATCAATCCGAGGAACGAGAAAACCGCTGAGAAAAATAACATTCCGCGTGTACTAAGTTTATTAACTATCGGACCTGCAAAAACTCGTCCAATAGCCATAATTCCGCTTATGAAAGCCAATACCAGCAGAGCTGATACTCCGATGCCCTTTAACAATGATTCAATACGTTGGTTTGTTCCTAACTCGGTAGCAGCAGTAAGCAGCATCAGGAATCCCATAAGAAGAAACAGGGGAGTGATTACTGCCTTCCACATGTCTTTGTTGGATACTCCCATTTCAACGCGTTCAGTTTGGGGTATTTTTTGTCCGAAAAACATTACGCCGTATATTACTAATGGAATGAAAAGCATAGCAACGTAAACATGCCAGTTTAAGTTCAATTTGTCATAGTGTTTTATATTTAATGATTACTACTCAAAAGCCGAGTCGAAAGAAATCTCTGAAGGATTAAAGTCAACATTTTTAACATACCGGCAAGCTTCCCGGGCCCCTTCCTCCCTGTACATTCCCCCAAACATAACCAGGTAAAATGCCTTTATGCCTTTCATCTATATTATCACATACCGCCTGGCCAACCAAATGAGAGGAAATGGCAAACAACCCTGAAGCCTACATGAGTGCAGTCTGAATACCACCAGATGCTTTTAGGTATTTGAAGATCGGTAATCAACCATTTTTCGGTTTTGGTAAAATCCCTTGCTTCACAATGC
>JAUWBB010000218.1 GCA_030605195.1 Bacteroidota bacterium | reverse complement strand
ATACAATATTCAAAATTTTAAAATCATTCTTTTAAGTTTGGAATTTGGAGATTAAATATTGGTATTTATTTGATTTTTGTGATTTGTATTTTGTGATTTTCTGCCAAAAAATACACGAATATTAGAATTAAGACACTAAATAGTATCCCTTCTTAATGATGGCAAATTTGAGTTACTGATTTTATCATTTTTTCACTCCAAGATTGAAAATCTCTATCAATTACCATCCATAATTCATCTTCCACAGACCAATGTTCCATTGGACAGAACAACGAATACCGGGACATCTGGCTTTATGTTACATATGCTTTACATTGCTAAATTACCTTCAACTGCAATTATTAAAGTTTGGAACGCCGCAATCGGAAAACCAGATCAGGAAAAGTCTGATCAGCCAAAACAACAAGGAATATTACTTACGTTCAAGCACAACAGAGGGAGCAAGGCAAATAATGAGAGTCCTTAATATCAGGGAAATCCCTGACCTTATACCAAAAAAATCAATGAGCCAATATTTATAACATGCTATGTATAAGACACGTGCAAGCCCGACAGGGATTTAACAAGCTGAATGTCACTCGACTATAACTAGTTGTAGTGCGAACCGCCGTTTGCTATATTGCAGTGGTACAGCCAGATAGACCGCTCAGGTGTCAAACTCAAGAAATTTCCTTACCGGATGGCGCCATGATTATTATCCGGGCAAAGTCAATACAAGAACAAATTTGTAAAATGACCCTAAATGATCATGTTGTATCATTCGGTTAACTCCCCCCAGAGTTTTAAAAAAGAAGCTGGCAAGACAAAATTGGATAAACAAGCTTTTTAAATCTTATCTAAAAAAAATTTAACTTGCACCTAAATTTTACAGACTTTCTTCAGGTTAAAACTTTTAAACATATTCTCAATGACAATCCCTAAAACAAACCAAGACAGAAAATCCCTGATCTCTGCATCTATTCATATGTATTTCCTGGTTGCTCTGCGAATATTCATAGGCTGGCAATTTCTATATGAAGGGATCATTAAATTATTAGATCCAAACTGGACATCCGCGGGTTACTTAACCGAATCCTCCTGGATCTTTTCCGGATTATTTCACTGGATGGCCGCTAATCCCGGGGTTTTACAGATAGTTGATTTTTTAAATACCTGGGGATTAATCCTGATAGGTCTTGGATTGTTTTTCGGGTTATTTACAAGCCTGGCAATAATTTCAGGGATTTTACTGCTTGGTCTGTATTATATTGCTAATCCGCCTTTTATTGAATCCGGCAGTGGAGCGCTCCTCGAAGGGCATTACCTGATTATTGATAAGAATTTTATTGAATTAACTGCTCTCTTTGTTCTGATATTCTTCAGGACCGGTAAATTCCTGGGATTGGATTATTTTATTTCGCGGTTATGGAAGGAAAAAGTTAAATCTGATATCATTGAAAAGAAAATTTCTACCGTAGATGAATCTTCTGTCGAACCACCTTTTTCTCCAACGCTCAAACGCAGAGAGTTACTAAAACAACTGGCAACATTGCCTCTGTTTGGTGCATTCGTCTATGCTTTTTACAAAAAACGTAAATGGGAAAGCCTTGAAGAAAGACACCTGACGGACTATGCAGAAGACAGACCGGATGCAATTTCCGGAACTACATTAAAAACTTTTTTTTATTCTGATTTAAAAGATCTGAAAGGCACTCTCCCTTATGGTAAAATCAAAGATCTAAAGATAAGCCGTTTGTTCCTGGGTGGTAATTTAATTGGCGGCTGGGCTCATGCACGTGATCTGATCTATGTTTCAAAGCTGATCAAAACCTATCACACTGACCGGAAGGTGTTTGACACCTTCCGGCTTGCCGAAACATGTGGAATAAACACGATCTTAACCAATCCCCAGTTATGCAGGGTGATCAATGAATACTGGAGAAAAGAAGGCGGTAAAATCCAGTTTATATCCGACTGTGCTTATGGGAAGGATATTATTGAAGGGATCAAATTATCCGTAGATGGCGGAGCCCATGCCTGTTATTTTCAGGGTGGAATTGCCGACCAGATGGTCAGTGAAGGAAAGGTTGAAGAAATTGGCAAGGCACTTGACTTTATCAGACAAAATGGATTGCCTGCCGGCATAGGAGCCCATAAGCTTGAAACCGTGCAGGAATGTGTAAAGGCCGGGTTAAAACCTGATTATTGGGTAAAGACCCTGCACCACACCAACTATTGGTCGGCAAAACCCGAAGAAGAACTTGATAATATCTGGTGTGCCAATCCTGATGAAACCATAACATTTATGAACGATCTGGAAGAACCCTGGATCGTATACAAAATACTTGCCGCAGGCGCTATCGATCCTAATGAAGGTTTTCCGTACGCCTTTAAGAATGGCGCTGATTTTATATGTGTTGGTATGTATGATTTCCAGATCGTCGATGATGTAAACATAGCTCTGGAGGTATTGAATGGTGATCTGGAAAGAAAACGACCATGGCAGGCATAATTCAAGGATATGATTCCGGAATGGAAGCACCGAAAACTTTTCCGATACCAATTTCGTTGGGATTGTGATTTAATATTCCGGCAAACGCTTTTGTAAAGCGACCCCCCGAGTTGCTGACGACCCGGAGAGTCGTCCTACATATTTACTTGTTATCTTCCAATTCCATCAGGAGAACCGGCATAATATCTGAACTGTTCTATCACTTTACCCTCTTTATAAATGGTTCTCTCTTTTATTCTTTCCCTGAATTGTTTTTCTTCTTCCGGAGACATTTCAGGACCTGTATATTTTGACCAGCCTGAGGTAAACTGACTAACATATTTCATAAAGGCGTTGATCTTTACTTCAAGATATTGAGTGATATCAACTTCCGTATTATAGTCTTCAGGAAAACCATCAAATAAAAGATATTCGCGGACCTCGTGTGCTTCAAGGTTTTCGTGAATGATTTGACCCTCATAAAGTAATGGCCACATAGCCGCTCTGCAGGCATCCACAGCCAGCCAGGATGCAGTTCTATGGTCTGCTTTATGCCATCGCATTTTCCCCTTGCCCGGATCATAAGCCATTAATATATCCGGTTTATATTTCCGGATCTGCCGGACCAGTCTTGTCATTATCTCTTCTTTGTCCTGCATTTCCAACATCCCATCGTTATATCCCATGTTAATGTAATGATCGGCAGGGATACCTAATTCTGCCAAAGCATCGATCTCCTCTTTTTTTCTGATTCTTGCAAGATCGGTCATGGAAATTTGAGGATCCTGGGTGCCTACATTACCGGATGTTAAAATAACAACATATACCTGGTTGCCATGGTCTTGCAGCATTGCTAATGTGCCATGGGATCTGGCTTCATCGTCAGGATGAGCTCCGATAAGCATAATCGTCTTTTCTGTCCATTTTTCAACCGGAATCTCAGGTTGTCCCTTAAGTGAAAAATGAGAAAAGAATAGTAGTACTAAAAAAAATAAACATTTACGTTTCATACGTTTCCCTCCTTAATTTTTAGAATTATTAATACGTGGATTTTGTTAAAGATACATTTTTTTGAACAAAACCATAAAAGTAAAATACTTCTATGTTAATTTTAGTTATCACGTTTTTCAATTTTCATCTTAATTTTTTTGTTTTATGCACATATGTTCATTATATTTGCAGCTGAAATTAAATTAAAAATATATGCCACGGCCAGAAAAACATAGAATAGTTCATGAACCACCGATATTCGCCGAATTTAAACCGATGGGAGTGGCCGGTAGATTTTTAGAACGGACATATCTTTCACTTGATGAATTTGAAGCATTCCGGTTAGCTGATTTTGTTGGCTTGTCGCATACAGAAGCTTCTGATGAAATGGAGATATCCCGTTCAACTTTTACCCGGTTAATAGAAAAGGCCAGAAAAAAAATCGCGGATCATATTATTCATGGAAAAGTACTTACAATTGACGGGGGGAATATACATTTCAGGAATAATATTATTCGATGTTATGATTGCGGTCATATGTTCAATATAAATATTAAAACTTCATTTGCCGAATGTCCTGTTTGTCATTCGAAAAACATAATAAATCTTGCAGGCGGGTTTGGACACGGTAAATGCTGCACTAAATAATAATCATAACCAAAATTACTAAAAATGAATAATACCGGTAAAGGAATGAATATGGGCCAGGGCCGGGGATTAGGCCGTGGCGGAGGGCGAGGACGTAATAAAGGTGGCAGTTTTGGGCCAGGAGGATATTGTATTTGTGCAAAATGTGGAGAAAAAGTTCCTCACCAACAGGATATAAAATGCACCACCTTAAAATGCCCAAAATGCGGAAAAACAATGATAAGAGAAGAGTTGCTAGAACGCAAAAATCATCTTTTTAAAGCTCCCAAAGGGATTTAAGATGGGTTCCCACTCTCATGTTACAACGGAACAATACCTTGTTCTCAAAGGGGCATGCTCTAGTGATGGTAAAACCTATTCTGAGGTCTCATACCAGTTGATACCTGCCCATGATGAGCATAGTCCTTTTGAATCAAGGAATGGAGCTTTAATTCTGATCATCTGGGATCCGTTTATTGCTGCCGAGTAGTTAGCTAATCTTAATCTTTAGTTTAATTTAATTTTTAAAAGCCTATGAAAAAATTTGCTATTCCAACAGTAAATAACCTGTTAACTCCCCATTTTGGGCATTGTGAAAAATTTGCTATTGTTGAAACCGAGGATAATAGCATAATAAATGTGAATTATGTTACTCCCCCTGTACATCAACCAGGGTCTTACCCCAAATTTCTTGCCGATCAGGGTGTTAGTATAATTATTTCAGGAGGAATGGGAGTAAAAGCACAAGAGCTTTTTACACAAAATAACATTGAGGTTTGTATTGGGGTTCATACCGATTCACCGCAAAACCTTGTTGAACAATATTTGGCAGGTCAACTTCAAACCGGTCAAAATTTATGCGATCATTAGATCCTGCTGTAAATTAGGAATAAGTAGAATATAATACGTATCATTTTTGTATTATAACTCTCAGTTTATACAAAATGAATGATCTGCTAAAAAATTCAGGTTACTCAACTACAGCAATTGAATACTATACAAAAAAAGTGAATGTTGGGATAATAAAAAATCCTAGTGTAGCGGTTTCATACACAGGATCTTGCGGTGATACAATAAAAATATATTTAATGATTGATTCCGGAGTAATAATTGACGCAAAATTTGAAGCAATTGGGTGTGCAGGAGTTTTTTCTGCTGGTTCGGCTCTTTTAGAAATTATTAAAGGAAAAAGTATAATTGAAGCAGAAAAAACAAGTATTGAGGATATTATTGAACATCTTGGGGGTGTACCGAGTACTAAAATTGATTGTATCTACTTGGCAAGAAAGGCTTTTGAACAAACTCTTAAACTTTTTAAAAAGAAAAAATCACATTGAATATTACAAGATAGCACAATTATAACTCAAAATCGATAAATAACAGGTAGATACGTTAATGTTTTTAATCATCATATGAATATTGCTATCGCGAGTGGAAAGGGAGGAACCGGAAAAACAACACTAGCAACAAACCTTGCCGCCTACCTGGCAGAGACAGAGAAAGTTGTTTTAAGCGATTTAGATGTGGAAGAGCCAAATTCAGGTTTGTTTATTAAAGGTAAACTTTCCCATCGTGAGGATAAATATAAAATGGTCCCTGAATGGATACAAAATAAGTG
>JAUWBB010000361.1 GCA_030605195.1 Bacteroidota bacterium | reverse complement strand
ATACAATATTCAAAATTTTAAAATCATTCTTTTAAGTTTGGAATTTGGAGATTAAATATTGGTATTTATTTGATTTTTGTGATTTGTATTTTGTGATTTTCTGCCAAAAAATACACGAATATTAGAATTAAGACACTAAATGACTAAAATACTTAAAACTGTTATTATTTGATTTTAGGCATTTTAGCTCATTTCAGACATTTTAGGAATTTGTATATTTATTGTTACAATGTTTAAATTTAAGCATCAATTTAATTATAATTTAAGAACTATCAAATTTAATGATAATAATTTTATCAGAACCAGTAAATAATTCATCAGTCCTCTTCAAGTTTTGCTTTTTCCTGGGCGATAATTCTTTTCGAAATCATTATTCCAATTTCATACAAGATTAACAACGGGAAACAAACCAGGACCTGGCTGAAAATATCAGGTGGTGTAATGATTGCAGAGAGTGCCAGTATCACAATGATAGAATGCTTACGGTATTTCTTAAGAAATTCGGGTGAAAGCAATCCGATTTTTGTTAAAAAATAAACCAATATAGGTAGTTCGAAAATTATTCCACTGGCCAGTGTAACGGATGCTACTGTAGAGATGTAGGAAATCAAATTAATCTGATTCAGTACCTGTTCACTTACCTTATAGGAACCCAGAAAATGAACAGATAGCGGCGTGATAATATAGTATCCGAATAATACTCCAAGAAGGAAAAGAAGAGAACTAAAGAAAACGGCCCCGCTTGTATGACTTTTTTCTTTCTTATATAAAGCAGGCTTGAGAAAACTCCAAAACTCAAAAAATATATATGGAAAAGCCACAATGATCCCGGCAATCAATGATACCATGATATGTGTAGTAAATTGCCCGGCCATATTAATATTGATTATCTGAAAGGGTTTGGAGTTTATACACAGAGCGGGAACATTAACAAGTTTGCTGAAGGAACAAAAGTTGCGGTTTGTGAAAAACTCAGGTGTCTTTGGAGCCAGGATGATACGGTCGAAAACGATGTCGCGAAAGATAAAGGCTAAAATGGCTATAACGACAATGGCTAAAAAAGAACGGACAAGATGCCACCTCAATTCTTCGAGATGTTCAAGAAAGGACATATTATCTTTATCTTGCTTTTTAGCCATCTTTTGTTTTGCTTTTAATCAAAAGGAGAAATAAAAAGAATGATCTGGCTTTGTTTCCATCCCGGGCACTCGAGATTATAATTTTATTTTTAAATTTGTGCGACCTAAACGCCTATACCAATTTCTCTATATCATACCTGCTTTGAAGAACATGACTTCTCCTCCAGGTTTATTTTTTTGTTTCCCGGTAATATCATTTTTTTTACTTCGATTTGCAAAGAAAATAAACTTCGTCAAAATATATTATATTATAATTAAAATAAATTGTATATTTATAATAACAAATGTATTCAATTTTAAGGTTTTTGGTGCATCTGTGTTTCCCAAAGCTATAAACATATTAATAAATTAGAATAATTATTGTATGATAAACCAGGTAGAATCTTGATTGTGTGAAGTATAATGAGTATTGGAGCAGACATATCACTTAGAGAATATTTAAAGAAATATTTTGGATTTGGCACCTTTAAAGGAAATCAGGAAATCATTATCAGGAGTGTCTTATCAAGAAACGACACATTTGTTTTGATGCCAACCGGCGGCGGAAAATCACTTTGTTATCAATTACCATCTCTTATAAGTCCGGGCACTTCTATTATTATATCACCTCTCATTGCCTTAATGAAGAACCAGGTGGATGCCATGCGGAGTTTCAGCACCGAAGATGGCGTTGCACATTTTTTGAATTCTTCATTGACAAAACTGGCAATCCAGCAAGTTAAAAAAGATATTTTATCCGGAAAGACAAAACTATTATATGTTGCTCCCGAGTCACTAACGAAACAAGAGAATATTGATTTCCTGAAAAAGATTAAAATATCTTTTTATGCCATAGATGAGGCACATTGCATTTCGGAATGGGGGCATGATTTTCGACCTGAATATCGGAGAATTCGTCCCATTATAAACGAAATTGATGCCGCACCCATTATTGCTTTAACAGCAACAGCAACACCCAAGGTTCAACATGATATCCAGAAGAACCTTGACATTATGCATGCTAATGTATTTAAATCATCCTTTAACAGGCCTAATCTCTATTATGAGGTGCGCCCAAAAGTAAATGCAACCAAGGAAATCATTAAATTAATAAAAAACAATTCGCGTAAATCCGGGATCATCTATTGCCTGAGCCGGAGAAAAGTTGAGGAATTGGCCGAAATACTGAAGGTTAACGGTATTAAGGCATTACCTTATCATGCCGGAATGGATTCGGAAACAAGGACGACTACCCAGGATAAATTCCTTATGGAAGATATCGACGTGATCGTGGCTACCATCGCTTTTGGAATGGGAATCGATAAACCGGATGTACGCTTCGTTATACATTATGATATTCCCAAAAGCCTCGAGGGATATTATCAGGAAACAGGCCGTGCCGGCAGAGATGGCGGGGAAGGCCGTTGTATCACTTTTTACAGTTATAAAGATATTCAGAAGTTTGAGAAATTCATGCAGGGGAAACCCATTGCTGAACAGGAAATCGGGAGACAATTGCTCCTTGAAACGACTTCGTATGCCGAGTCATCCATTTGCAGAAGAAAACAATTGTTACATTATTTTGGAGAAAAATACCTTGAAGATAATTGTGAAACATGTGACAACTGCATTCACCCTAAAACCCAATTTGAAGGCAAAAAATATATCCGTAAAGTAATTGAGACGGTACTTGAAGTAAAAGAAAAATTTAAAGCAAACCACATAGTCAATATCTTAACAGGAGATTTGACATCTGCAGTTAAAATCTACAAACATCATCAGTTAGAGGTATTTGGTTCGGGAAATGAAAAAAATGATAAATTTTGGAATGCAATTGTTCGTCAGGCTCTAATCTCCCGTTTATTAATCAAGGATATTGAAAATTACGGATTGCTGAAAGTAAGTGAAAAAGGGTACGAATTCTTAAAAAACCCTTATTCATTTTTGGTAACACAAGATCATGAGTATAATGAAAACGAGGAGGAAGACGCCTTGGGACCGGGCCAAAAAACCGGGGTTGTTGATGAGGAATTGTTTAATATTCTCAAAGACCTGAGGAAGCAAATATCAAGAAAACTGAATTTGCCACCCTTCGTGATCTTTCAGGATCCCTCCCTGGAAGATATGGCTATA
>JAUWBB010000097.1 GCA_030605195.1 Bacteroidota bacterium | reverse complement strand
GTTCTACAATCCCATTTGCTTATTGCCCAGCACTCTGTGCTACGTCCTTTGCTTTCTGATTTTTAAAAATAATTCACCCATAAATATCTACTTTTAAATATATTTCATATTTTTATAGGCTTATAAATAAAAACCATTCCTATTATTGTGAGAATCAGTGCGTTTTTTATAATTGGTACACTAATCGTACTCCTTCTGCCATCATGTAAAAACCCTTCTTCAAAAAAAATCAAAGAAGGGGAAATTCAATATTCCATTACATACCTGGAAAGTAAACTCAGTAGTATCCCCACCAACCTGCTTCCCAATAAAATGACTTTAAAATTTAAGGGGAATAAAGCATATACTGAAATTGACGGGTTCTTTGGGTTTTTCAACATCAGTAATATAACCGATTATCCCAAATCAGTTAACTGGACTTTCCTGAAGGTTTATGGTAATAAGTATCTGTATGCAGGAAAACGGGAAGAAATTGCTCCTGGTTTCGGGGGAATGACAGATATCGAAATAGAATATACGGATAGCACTACAGATATTTGTGGGTATGAATGCGAACAGGCCATTATTCATTTGCCAAACTCGAATGAAGGGCCATTGAAAGTGTTCTACACAAAAGAACTGGGACTTAAACACCTTAATTCCTCAAATCCATACAGAGAAATAAATGGTGTAATGCTTGAATTTTATCTTACCCTAAGCACATTAAGAATGAAATTGGTAGCTGAAAATGTTGTTGAAAAACAAATTCCGGATAAATTTTTCAGACGGCAAGGCGATTTTAAGCGAATCACAAAAAGGCAAATGGAAAAACTACTCGATAAACTAATGGAAGAATAATCTTACCCCTTACCTCCCTTAACCTTAACCTTAACCTCAACCTTAGCCTTAGCCTCATCTTTATAACACAAACTTTAAAATTGAGCAGTTTCCTCTCTGTTTTGATTTTCTTTTAATTCACCCTGTGAAATAATCCCTATCTTTACTTCGTTAAATTATACTTTCTGTCTCCCGAAACCCGATAACTATCTGGTTCGGGATTGGCAGAAAATCACAAAACACAATTAACAATAATTTTACCCCGGTGAAATTTTACATATGTTGTATTAATAATGGAAAAGAAAAACATCCAAAATAAAAAAGCGAAGAAAAAACCCGGGGAGATATTCAAACCGTTAAAATTCTTCACCGACGACCGGTTTAAATTGGTTCTGGGATTGTTTTTTATTGTTTTTGCCCTTTTTCTGACCCTTGCTTTTATTTCTTATTTTTTCACATGGAAAATCGATCAAAGCTTCGAATGGTCCGGCATATTCTCTTCATCCGACATAAAAGTTGAAAACTGGTCGGGGAAAACCGGGGCTTATTTTGCTTTTCTTTTTTTTAATAAATGGTTTGGAATTGTATCATTTTTATTCCCTTTCCTGCTTATCATTATTGGATTCAGATTGTTAAATCTAAAACTTTTTCCTGTTTGGAAAACAATAAAAATTACGATTTTTTGTGTCATACTTATTTCTGTTTGTCTTGGATTTCTTTTCGGTGACACCGGCGGATATCTCGGCAGTGGTTTGGGAGGCAGCCATGGCTTTTTATTGAGTGAATGGCTGAATGCTTTCATAGGAAAAACAGGTACCGGTTTCTTACTTTTAGTGGCCGTTATAGCTTTCGTGCTCTTTTCTTTTAGGAAATCGCTGGATTGGATTAGAAAACCAACGCCTGCAAAAGAAGATGAAATAATCTGGGATCCTTTCCACATAAAAAAAGATAAGCCGGTATCCATAATAAATCTTGGGGAAGACGACGAATCGGATGATGATCTAATGTTCGAAACAAAAGAAATAAAAAAAGAAAAAGAAGAAAGTGAAGATGTTGAACTCACTATCGAACAACAGACAGGCAATGACATTCTCACCAATGGAGAACTAAAGAAGAAACTCCTTGAGGATTATGACCCGACCCTTGATCTTTCGTCCTTTAAATTTCCACCTTTTAGTTTATTGGACGATCATTCCACCGAAAATTCTATTGTCAGCAAGGAAGAATTAATCAGCAATAAGAACAGAATTGTTGAAACACTGGGTAACTACAAAATTCAGATCGATAAAATAAAGGCCACTATTGGTCCTACGGTTACATTATATGAAATTGTTCCGGCGCCCGGTATTAGAATTTCGAAAATAAAAAATCTTGAAGATGATATAGCTTTAAGCTTATCAGCATTGGGAATCAGAATAATTGCTCCGATACCCGGAAAAGGGACCATTGGAATTGAAGTTCCCAACCGTAAGCCTGAGATCGTTTCGATGAAATCGATGATAACATCGAAAAAATTTCAGGAATCGGATTACGAGCTGGCAATTGCCATGGGTAAGACGATCTCGAATGAGACTTATATTTTAGACCTGACCAGAATGCCTCATTTATTGATAGCCGGAGCTACAGGCCAGGGAAAATCAGTAGGATTGAATGTTCTGATCACTTCATTACTATATAAAAAACACCCTTCCGAAATAAAATTTATTCTCATTGACCCCAAAAAGGTTGAACTCACGCTCTATTCTAAATTAGAAAGGCACTACCTGGCAAAAATACCTGGAATTGAGGACGCTATCATTACCGATATACAGGATATCACTAATACACTGAATTCCTTGTCGATTGAGATGGACCATCGTTACGACCTCCTCAAAATGGCCCACGTCAGGAATATAAAGGAGTATAATGAAATATTCAAGAACCGGAAATTGAATCCTGAAAAAGGTCACCGTTTTCTGCCCTATATTATTATGATTATTGATGAATTTGCAGACCTGATCGTGACAGCGGGAAAGGGAGTTGAGAACCCTCTTGCCAGGCTTGCCCAGCTTGCCAGAGCCGTTGGAATTCATCTTGTCATTGCCACGCAACGACCTTCTATAAATATCCTAACCGGTACAATTAAAGCCAACTTCCCCGTACGAATCGCCTACAGGGTAATTTCAATGATGGATTCCAGAACCATCCTTGACAGCCCCGGAGCAAATCAATTGGTTGGCCGGGGAGATATGCTCATTTCTCCCGGTAGCGATCTGATAAGAGTGCAATGTGCCTTTGTCAGTATAACTGAAATTGAAAAAATAACAGAATTTATCGGCTCACAACGTGGCTATCCATCAGCTTTTCTACTACCCGAATATTCTGACGAAACCGGAGAAGATATGGGGGGAATTGACCTTCAAAAACGGGATCCGTTTTTCGATGAAGCCGCCCATATTGTTGTGCTTCACCAGCAAGGATCTACGTCCCTTATCCAACGAAAATTATCCATCGGTTACAACAGAGCTGGCAGGATAATTGATCAATTGGAAGCGGCTGGCATCGTCGGCCCATTTGAAGGAAGCAAGGCGAGGCATGTTCTTATTCCTGATGAGTATTCTTTGGAACAATATTTGAGTAAGATTGGCAGGGAAGAAACTCCATAGTAGAGCGTTTCTTAATTAATATGACAATAAATAAACATTAAACAGAAATCTAATTAACCTAATTAACCTAATTGACCTAATTTCTCCCGAAGGGATGCCTATGGCATAAATAAATTCCAAAAACCAAGTACCAATTGGGTTATTGGGAATTTGGGTTTTATTTAGGTCAATTAGAAATTAGAGTAATTATGCCAAAGGCATCCCTTCGGGAGAAATTTATTTAATTGATATGTTATTTCAAGAACGAACTACCAGTATAATCCAATATCTGGAATATGAGAATGTTTAGTATTGCTATAATAATTATTAGTCTTACCGTTAGTTCTTATGGTCAGCAAGATGTAAAAGCAAAGGCTATTATCCATGATTTTTCCACCAGGGCAAAGGAATATAAGACAATCCAAACTGATTTTGTCTTTTCAATGATTGATACACGGGAAAACACTCATGAAGATTATGAGGGGATAATCTCTGTTAAAGAAGAGAAATTCAGGATTAACATGCTTGATACAGAAACTTATTTTAATGGTAAAACCATCTGGAATTTTCTTGTTGAAGTACAAGAGGTAAATATCACAGAACCCGATGAAGAGGATGAGTTTTTTCTTGCTGCACCCTATAAAATCTTTTCTCCCGATGAAAATGAGTTTAAATTTAAATTCATCGGTGAAACTCATATTGATAATGTTCCTGTGTATGAAATAGATCTTTTCCCCAGAAACCTTGACCAGGAATATGCCAGGATCAGGCTACAGATCAATAAGACAAGCATGACGCTCTGTTCCGTGAAATATTTTCGTAAAAATGGTATCCATTATAATATCAAATTTTTCAATTTGAAAACGAACATCAATCTGCCCGATTCATATTTCTCCTTTAACGTTGAGAATCACCCCGATGTTGAAGTAATTGATTTAAGATAACCCACTAACAATGACTAACTGTTTTATTGATGAATTTTTTGAAAAAGTTATTAGGTTATTGGGTTATTCATTAACTGTCGGATGGAAACATCCGACAGCATCGTAATGACCAAAAAGAGTTAAGACACATAAATTATCTCAGGTTAAAGGCATTTTTGGAATTTAGGAAATTGATTATTGTTTGTTATTTGGTGTTTGTTATTTGGTATTTTGATTACAGTTTTGCTGCGTTAAGATTAAATCAGGTTATGAAGAAAAATGAATTTCATAATGAATAACTATTTCGGGTATTCTATCCGGGCATGGTAGATATTAATAAGTCTTTCCTTAAATATTTCCTTAATTTGAGTTATATCCCTGAAAGTTATCGGTGAATCAGTAAACTGGTTCTCCTTAACCTGATAATTGATAATACTTTCAACAAGTTCATCAATAGATTCTTTGGTATACGATTTCAAGCTTCTCGAAGATGCTTCGACAGAATCAGCCATCATTAAGATGGCCATTTCTTTTGAAAAAGGTTTGGGCCCAGGATAAGAAAATTTATTGGTGCCAATAAGATCTTCCGGATATTTCCTGATATACGACCTGTAAAAATATTGAACCCTGGTGGTTCCATGATGGGTTCTTATAAAATCAATGATTTGATCCGGTAACTTGTGCTTTTTGGCCAATTCAACGCCTTCTTTAACATGACCGATGATAATCCCTGCACTTTTTTCAAATTCTAACTGGTCATGCGGATTGTACTCCTCACTTTGATTTTCAATAAAATAAATTGAATTCTTTATTTTACCAATATCATGGTATAAGGCACCTGTCCGTATCAATAATGGACTTCCTCCTGTAATCCGGATTGCCGCTTCTGCCAAATTAGCTACCTGCATCGAATGCTGGAATGTCCCAGGGGCTTTTTCGGCTAATTCCCTGAGTAAAGGTTGATTTGTATCCGAAAGTTCAAAAAGTGTAGCATCTGATAAAAAACCATAGGTTTTTTCAAAAATGTATATCATCGGATAAGCCAGCAAAACCAATCCGCTATTACCAGCAAACCAGGCAAAATTCGTCCACTCAATACTCTTAATATCTCCTTCATGAAGAACAGCCATTCCAAAATATACAATACTATAACCAAAAAAAATTAATACGGCTGACAAGAATAGTTTACTTCTCCGATAAACGTTGGTAAGACTAAAAATAGCTACAATCCCGGCAATCATATTCAGAAAAACAAATTCAAAAGCATTAGGAGCAAGAAATCCGACAATTAATAGAGTAAGGATATGGATAAATAAAGCCAGACGCGCATCATAAAATGTTCTGATTATAATCGGAATCAATGCAAACGGGATAAAATAGAAACTAATAAAACTGGCTTTCAGTGTTACATTTGCAATAAATACAAACAATACCAACAAAAATAGAATAAACGAAATGTTCAGGTTGTTTTGAAAAATTATATTCCTGAAATTATATAAAAAGAGAAACAGCACTAAAATTGAGATACTTATAAGAATTACCTGCCCGATTAGTACTAAATATCGTTTTGAAGAATAACCCAACCTGGTTTTATACTCATGTTTATAAGACTCCAGTATTCTGAATTTTTGACTATTCACCAGTTCTCCACGGGAAATAATTCGCTGTCCGGCCTGAACAAATCCCTTTGTTAAGGAAATCTCCTGAACCAGGCTTTCTTTAACCCTTATTGAAGTTTCCTCATCGTAAGACAAGTTTGGTTCAATAAATTCATTCAGACTTAAGTCCTTAAAAAAGTCTTTTGCCAGTTCATTTTCTTCCTTTTCTTCTCCCAGTATCAACGCATTTACATTCTCGAGGATATATTCATAAGCCGATTTTTGAGTAAATACCTCAGAATAATCATATTCTTCAGCAACATTACCCTTCATAAGCACAATTGATAATTCTTCATTATCAACCCTTTCCAGAACGCCATCCACACCTACAATGCCTTTAGAATAGACAAATTCAATCAAGTTGACGGCAAAATGCAAATATTTTTCATGTTTTTGAATTAGTTTCCTGTGTGATCTTCTGTTTTCCTTTAATTCCCCTTTAATATTGAAATTCTCCTCCAAATATTGCTTCCATTGGTATTTAAAAGTTTCATAGAACTGATTTAACTGATTTACGGCTATTGCACTATCATACTGAAAATATGGCTTAAACTCCCTGAGTATACTGTCTTTTTCAGCACCGAGTTCGCTTTCCGACTTATATATCGGAAAGTCATAAGGAGCAATAATCACATCATGCATCCAGGGTTTTCCTTTTTGAAACTCAAACCTGAATTTTCCTTCGTGTGGAAATAAATAAACAATAATAAGAACTGAAATAACATATAGTAAACCCCGGAAAATTAGTTTCTTATTATCCTTTAGAAATGATATTATTTTGTTCATAAAAATAAAAATAAAACATAAAACGATCGATAATTCAACCGTTTCAAAGAATTTTAAATACAAAATCTGCCACAAAGGTAAAAGAAAAATTTACGTATAAGAATTGTAAAATTATCTATTGATATACAGAAAATTATATTATTTGCAAAGGCCTGTTCGTATCAAAGGCTGAAGTTCACCCCGTGAAATAATTTTTAGAAATAAATTTCTCCCAAAGGGATGCCTTCGGCAAAATTTCGATCCCGATAGCTATCGGGACAAATAATAAATAATAAAGTCGGTCTAAAAATGATTCATCGTTTACTATGCTGTCGGATGTTTCCATCCGACAGTTAATAATACGGCAAAAATTTAATTGCTCCGGTATTAAATGTCAGGTGGAAACACCTGACATCATGTAACATTATTCTCCGGAAGGTTCCATCGGGCCTCGCATGGAAGATGCCTTTGGCACAGTATTCCCCTGTAGAAATAGCTCCTACGTCGCATTTCACAGGGCAGGCATTATTCCATCATTCCATCATTCCATCATTCCATTATTCCATTATTCCATTATTCCATTATTCCATTATTCCATTATTCCATTATTCCATTATTCCATTATTCCAGTATTCCATTATTCCATTATTCCATTATTCCAATTTCCTTTTTTTGTATAGGATGATTTTTTACCTTTGATTGAATTGATACGTGTTTTCAACTGTTTAACATTCTTTTTATGAAATACGGAATTTCCAACATAAGCATTATACCGGTAAGGAATGAACCTTCCCATCGTAGCGAAATGGTTACCCAGATTTTGTTTGGCGAACATTTTAAAATTTTAGAGTGTCTGATTTCATGGTGCCGGATTGAATTAGCCTTCGATGGTTATATAGGCTGGGTGAGCAAAAAAAACGTCATTCCATTAAAAAAGATTGAATTTATAAACTTAGAAAAAATTAATGCTCCGGTAATTTCATCCTTCGAAAAAATAATACCCTCATCCGGACAACAAACCAACTTCACTATCGTGCCCGGCAGTTCAATTCCTTTTTACAATACAAAAAAAAATAATTTCGATATAGCTGGTGAAACATATAAATTTGAAGATCAGGTTAAGCTTTCTGTGGAAAAACCAGACAGAAACGAAATACAAAAAACAGCTATTTTTTACCTGCATTCACCCTATTTATGGGGAGGTCGAACCCCTTTTGGCACCGATTGTTCCGGCTTTATCCAAATATTGTTTAAAATACATGGTATGCGCCTTCCACGTGATGCTCAACAACAGGCAAAACAAGGGATCCTGGTGAACTTTATTACTGAAGCAAAAGAAGGAGACCTTGCATTTTTCGATAACGATGAAGGGGAAATCGAACATGTTGGATTGCTTCTGAAAGATAACCAAATTATCCATTCATCCGGTAAAGTACGAATTGATAACCTGGATCAACAAGGAATATTTAATACCGATGCAGGTACATATTCACATAATCTTAGGGTGATTAAGAGAATTTTGAAGGATGAATTGAACTAAAAACCAATGCCATACACATACAAATATCCCCGCCCTGCTTTAACGGTTGATTGTGTGATTTTCCAAAAATCGAAAAAAGCAAATCAGGTTTTACTTATACAGAGAGCTTTTCCTCCCTTTGAGGGTAAATGGGCGCTGCCGGGAGGATTCATTGAAATGGACGAGAGGTTGATCGATGCTGCTAAACGTGAATTAAAAGAAGAAACCGGTCTGGAAAATATGAATATCAGGCAGTTTTTTACTTTTGACAAGATCGACAGAGACCCAAGGGGAAGAACGATCTCGGTGGTTTTTACAGGGATTTTCGAAAGCACTCCTCCACCGCTTATAGCAGCTTCCGATGCAAGGGAAGCAAGATGGTTTGATTTGAAAAAACTGCCGGAACTTGCTTTTGACCATGAGGAAATTCTGGAATTCGCAGCGAAAAGACTAAACCTAAAATAATCGGAATCAAGGTATGGATTATAAGTTGCAGGTTCTGGAGTTCTATCAGAAGCAGACTTCCCTGTTCCAACAATAACACCAGAATAATCCTCAACAGTATACGTTGTTCCTGAAATAGTTACTTTTACTATAGTACCATTACTTTCAGTTCCATCATCGACATAACTAATAGAATTAGCATTAAGCGCTGACGATGGGTCTTGTTCAACCATTACATTAAAAGCTCCAGCTTTATACACGAATGCAGAAACCGGGATATCTGTGGTAACACCATATCCCCAGAATGCATTAGCCCAAAAATCAAACCAGAAAACATATTCACCATCAGGGAGTAAGCCTGGTGTTATAGTTATAATTTCAGGATGACTTCCTGTAGCAGCATAAATTGTACTATTAAATGTAGCACATGGGTCGTTAAGATCAAAACCTTCTGCATCAGCTATAAAAATATCAAAATCTACTTCACTACAAGTTGATATTTCCCAACCATAATCAGGATAATCCTGTATTCCATATAACAATGGATC
>JAUWBB010000352.1 GCA_030605195.1 Bacteroidota bacterium | reverse complement strand
TCGTAACTCAAATAGCTCATCACGTTATAAAACAATACATTAACATCATCGATCAATACGTCAAAGAACGAAAAATATCTTAATTAAATTTTTATGTTAAAAAACAGTCAAAAATATTTGCTCCGCCGTATGGCTTTAACAACTGGCGGAGAGTAAATTCCCCTTGCCTACTCGACCGCTAATCGTTACCTGCCATATTAAGAAATCAGGAAACATAGATAAATTTGTCAGATCATTACTTGGATTTTATAAGCAAATGTATTAACTTTGTAATTACATATATTTCGAAATCATGGAAATTCAAGTGATTAAAATAGGAAATTCAAAAGGTATCAGGTTAAGTAAAACAATGCTGGAGCGGTATAACATCAGGGATAAACTAGAAATCATTTTCGAAAAGGGCTATTTGATTCTTAAACCAGTATCAAAACCAAGGTCTGGTTGGGAGGAGGCTTTCAAGGAAATGCATGATAACAAGGATGATCAGTTACTCTTTGACGACGTATTTCAGGACGAAAATCTTGAAGAATGGAAATAGATCAGTATCAAATTGTTCTGGTTAATCTTGACCCGACTATTGAAAGTGAGATAAAAAAGACAAGACCATGTGTTATTATCTCACCAGATGAAATGAATAAGTACTTACGCACTATTGTCGTTGCCCCTATGACTACTAAATCAAAGAATTATCCAACCAGGACAAAAATAAAACATGATAAAAAGACTGGATGGATAGTGCTTGATCAGATCAGAACTATTGACAAACAAAGGGTAATAAAAGTTTTAGGCAGTGTTTCAAAAACTGAGATAAAAAAAGTTAAAGCAATTATCAAAGAAACATTTGTCGACTAATACGGCAGGTAACAGGCGGTCGTAGGTAATGCCGCTTTTTTATAGTTAGCTGATATTTTAACATAGAAATTTGTACCTTTAAATATTGGAAATCAGTAAATTATAAGGCGGAACTACCGATACCGCCAAACGTTACCATCCATTTGGGTAACAATGCATTGATAAAAAAAGGTTGAAAAATTATGAAATTTGATTTTATGTACATATATTTGTACTGAATGTTGTACTAAATTATAAAATGATGCTAACAACAACAATTTCTGACTTCCGAAAAGATATTAAGATGTATCTTGATAGAGTGACTGATAATTTTGAGACTTTGATAATTAATCGAGGTAAAGATACTGGAGTAGTTATAATTTCATTAGATGAGTATAACTCATTATATGCAACTCAGCATGAATTGTCATCAAAGGCTAATGAAAAGAGGCTGGATTCCGCGATTGATAAATTGAAAAAAGGCTCATCATTTCAAAAAGATCTCACAGAATAGTGAAATATATATTTGTAGATGAGTCTTGGGAAGATTATTTATATTGGCAAAAGACCAATAAAAAGATAGTGAAGAGGATAAATGATTTTATCTACAATTGGGCATACCTATCCCCGGGCTATTCCAAAAGGTAGCCTATCCAATCATACAGTAGTTTAATGATTTGCAGGCTGTGGAAGCCCGGCGCTTTCTCCCATCTATTTCGAATATAACCTGGAAACCGTAACCGTAAGGCATCGGGAACCGAACGAAGTTCACCTATAACAATTTCTGCATCTTCAGGTAAAGCAAACTTGGGACGAACATATTTTTTTTATGTAAAACTTTCCCGGGGTATATTTCAGGATATCGGTAACCACTTCACCAATCTTTTTGGCTCCACTTGTATCTTCCTTTGGTTCGATTACGATCTCTTCCCTGTGGAGATGTGAAGGAAGTGGAAGGCGTACAGGGGATTCCTTTCTCAGTCCATCGAATGACTTTCTCATATCGGTGGCTTCGCGGTACAGATAAGTGCGAAAGGAAGATGTCAGTGAAAACATCTCTCGTTGCCAGTTCTCCCGCTCTGATTTATTCATGGGATGCTTTTCAGACAAAGATACCGGGTGTAGCTATCCTTTAAAAGATATGTTAAACAACATAAATTAGGTATTGGCAATTTAAACGATTAAGCATACTTTTGATTGTTGAGTATGATTTTTCACATTAATGTCCACCCATAAAAAGATCAGGATTATAAAGATGTCAAATAACTGGGCATTATACAGTTGAAAATCAACGACACACTGGAATCAACTGACAATTAATCATTTTTCAATAATATAGAAATTGGGTAAAAGAGTCTCTCTTAAGGATATTGCTGATAAGGTCGAAGTTTCAACAGCTTTGGTTTCCTATGTAATGAATGGACAGGAGAAGGAAAAAAGGGTTAGTACTGAGATGGTTCGGAAAATTTGGGAAGTAGCAAAAGAATTAAATTACAGGCCCGACTATATTGCCCAGAGTCTGAGAAAAGGCTCGACAAATACCATAGGATTGATAGTTGCTGATATTGCAAATCCATTTTTCAGCTACATAGCCCGGGTGGTTGAGGATGAAACCGGCAAGTATGGTTATACCGCAGTTTTCGGTAGTTCTGATGAACGCAGTGATAAATTTGAATCAGTGATTAATACCTTCCTGAACCGGCGGGTAGACGGCGTCATTATAGTTCCGGCCGAAGGGACAAAGAATTACGTGAATGACCTGGTTAAAAAAAACTTTCCCACCGTATTATTGGATAGGTCTTTCGAGGAAATCAATGCAAATTATGTTGGTCTTGACAATTACGGGGCCTCTTTCGATGCGGTAACACACCTTGTTCATCATGGATACAAACGGATAGGCATGATTTCGTTTAAGTCTTCCTTGATGCATATGAAAGAAAGAGTCAATGGATACCTGGAGGCAATGAAAAGTAACAATCTTGAAAGACATATCTGGTTGCAGGAGATCAGTCGTAAAACCCTGAAGCACGAAATAAAGAAAATATTTACAAATTTCGTATCCGGTAAGGAACAGGTTGAATGCATGTTATTTGCCAATAACGAGATCTCTGTTGCCTCTTTCTATTGCATTCAGGAGAAAAAAATCAAAATTCCTGATGAATTATCTATCATTGGATTTGATGGGGGTGAGGCGTTCGATTTTTTCTATAATCCGGTAACCTATATTAAACAACCCATTGATTTAATGGTAAAAGAGTCGGTCAGGATGCTGATCGATCAGATCAATGGATCAAGTGAGATATCCCAGGTCATTTTAAAATCTGAACTGATAAAACGCAGGTCTTGTTGCTTTTAATATTTGCATGCATGTTTAATCGATTAAATAAAAAGTTATGAAAAAATGGATCATTGTATTCTATGTAGTTTTTTTTCTGTCTCCCGGTACATTTTCACAGTCTGAGTCTGTTGATTTAGGCAATAATCTGAGTAACCTCTATCGACTGTCAGATGCAAAAACTC
>JAUWBB010000259.1 GCA_030605195.1 Bacteroidota bacterium | reverse complement strand
CTTTGAATACATAATGAGTTCAGGGTAATATTTACCTGGTTTTATTGCATATTTTGGATTATTTTTTTTCTCTGAGTTTATAATTATGGTGAAACCTGAACGTTTCAAAACATCAACAACCCTGTGATTAAAAGCAGTGACTTCAGTCCCCCCCGAATAGGTCTTAATTCCTGTTAGTCCATTATAATAAGCAGCGGTTTGAGCCCATAGTTGGCAGAACTGGCTTCTTCTTGAATTATGCGTGCAAATAAACAACAGCCTTGCTTCCTTGCTTTGTTTATAAGCATTTAGTACGTATTTACCTATTTTCCGGAGATTGTTTTTCCTTTTTTCAGGAATTTGGTCAAATTCATCCGGTAATGACTCAATATAAGCCAGGAGTATACTATCGAATGGGTTATTGTTTTTCATTTTGTAAATGAATGATGTAAATTTAATTACTTGAAAAAGAACACCCCCAAAGGGATACCTTTGGGAGTAGAAGAAAATCAATTATATGGAACACTGATGACACAGATAACACGGATATACACAGGGAAAAAGATATTTACCTATGCATTATCCGTATGAACCGAAAATTAATCAGGTTTTTGTATTAAATCAATATAATATTTATTACCAGAAACTCTCAGTGTGCCTTTTAAAGAATATTTAAGAACCAGATCTTTTCCGGTCAATTGAATGGTATTAAACTTATATAATTTTTCCTTGATTGGTTCTACTGGTTGATCATCTATTGTTAAGTTTTCTATTTCAGAAGTAAAAAACACAACCTTTTTCAACTTTGTATCCCAGTCAGTATTCTCAAATACTCCGGTTTTGGATACTTGTAAAAACAGATCTTTATTTTTTAATGTATAAATATTATAAGAATTACAAAGTTCAATTTTCCCGTTATCCATTGTCCATCTCTTTCCGTATGAAGATCTTGACCGGCTGATATTCCTGGCAATTAAATCAACTTCGCTACGGTAGCCCGGATGAGCCTCAAAAATTCTCAATGCTTCTTTGTACCCTTCTGAATATTTGTAAACAAGGCCTGCAGTCGACTTTAATATTTCATTATAATTGTAATGGTTTTTGGCATTTTCCAGAAGATTTTCAAATTGGGTTTCATCCATATTAAAAAATTCCATGAAAAGCCGGGCATATGAAAATGCATGACCTGCTTTCTGAGCTTTTTCCTTCCAGTTTATACCAAAATAATCTAATAAAAATCCCTGTGTACTGCCTACCGGATATACCCTGTTCCGCATCATATCTTCAGGAGAGACAGAAAGACCGGTTATTCTCTCATTAAAATCATCAAGGAGATATTCAGTGAGTGATGTTGAAGAAAAAGCAATCTGAAGAGGATTCTCCGATCCGGTTAATGAGGAACAATAATTAACTTGCCGGATTAGATCTGTACTTTTGTGCTGAACATACTGTGCAGTTCCTTCGTTAATTTCAAGACCTTGTTCATATTTTGCCACGAAAGGATCACCTTGTTCCCACCGATAAGTTCTTACAGCCACAAATTGTTCAATGTACTCGCGACATTTTTCTTTATTGCCGGATCGCATCATTTTCAGAGCATCCATCAAAAGCCGCATCTCCAAACAGGCAATAGCAGTATTTTCCATGTCAAGAATCGGATATTTTTGTTCCCTTTCCCATGGAATCTCACCAAAAGCCATTCGTTGGTACTGGTGAAAAGCCTCATGAACGATATAACCAAAGATCACTATTTCCGGTTGTCCCATCTCCTTAGGGATTTTTTCAGGAATCCCAACCGCTACAACTTTGGTTGTGTCAATGGGAAAATTGAAAGTCAGTTGTCCTGACAGATGTTGATAACTTCCAAAATGAATCCAGGCTTGTGTTCCAAGGTCGGGCCAGTTGGCCTGATAAGGTGTAAAATCTTCGATCTGATGCGGGTAATTAATTAATAGTACCCATTTCCCGGGAGTATATACGATAAAGGGTTGTTCAGCTAAATTATAACCCGGCCAAACCACATTAGGTTTTTGTTTGAACAACTGAATAATCCCTTCAACGACTTTCAGTGTTATTGAATCATTACCGGACAATTCTTTCTGATCATAAACTGACGAGAACAATGGCTGGCTGGTAGAGATGAAGTTTAGAATGATTACTAAAAAGATGGTGGATTTTTTGTTTTTCATTTATTTATCAGGTTAGGAAATCCCATTTTATTCCTATCCGTTTGAGGGCATAGCCGATCTCACGATGAAAATCACCATAACAGGTTATCCAATGAAAACCAGGCATATTTTCGGCAAGAGTCCTGCTATCACAGTCAAAGCTAATATCAATCTGAGAGCGGCAAATATCCATAAAAGGATTATCCGCAATTTTACCCAATAATCCTTTATACCGGTTAACCCCAAAGTCGGGAATGATATTAGTAACGGTTTGGCCTATTGACATTTCTACTTTTGGTGCTGCTCCGTAGTCGGACTCGAAATGGGTAAGAATCCTTGCAGGTTCAAGTTTTTTACCATCCATCCGCCGGGGGGCAGTACAATGAGCCAGCGTAATAATTCCATCGTGCGGATAAGTCGGGTCATTAAGAAATGCCGGTTTGCCTGAAATATTAGCCAACAAAACTCCTGCCGGAACCACCACAAAATCCGATTCACAGAATGCCAGATAACCTGCATCGTTGAGCAAACTCAACGTTAAACAAGCAGAGGTCTCAGCCAATGGCATAATCGTTCCCATGCAACCATTGATGGTTATCGCTCTGCAATTGGCTTTATCCATGATTCTCCGAAAGATTTCATCCAAAACAAAACCATTGTCAACAAATTGGCGTTTGGTTTCAAGACTGCTACGTGGAGCTTGAAGGTATTTATCAGTGCGTTTCCTGGCACGATCGATGGTTGAATTGTCGGCTCTGGCTTCCTTAATCAACCTGCCTAATTCTTCATAAGAGACACTTATGATATTGAATTTGAACTTATCTTTTACCAATTCAGGTACAACTCCTTTAGGTTGAGCCCAGGCATTAGGGCCTCCAATAGCGATTATCCGTGTATTCAGGGTATTTTTTAATCCACACAAAGCCCTTAATCGCCAGAGGAGTTCTTCCTGGCTATCAATTACGACATCTTCATCATCCACCCCGGTTACAGCCAGCTTATCCGTATGTTGCCGCAAAAAGCGCGGACTGATAATTTCATACCATAAATAGACCGGCCCTGACTTGTGGCGACAGAAGAAGATCATATCCTTACCCATTTTTTGCAGTGCATCGAAGGTATTCATCCAACCGCCGGCCGCATAGACTAAGAATACATCTGCAGATACCATATCCTGGATGCCATTCAAATCCTGAGGCTCACGAACGCGGGCGATGGGAAGGAATTCGACGGGAAATTCTGCCTGAGTTCGGAGCCCTTCGAGTTCACCTCGAATCCGGGTGATTTCCTGACCGGCATCCTGTTCCGTTTGAATGCCTCCCCAACTCCGCCAACTTACTTGGTCCTGACGGGTTGGAGTACTGTATATAAGAATTGGCTTTACAATCAGAGCCTGGCGCTGAATTCCTGACTTTTCGTCTGTTTTTGCAGCAGCCAAAGCCGTCCAGGAAAGGCCTGACAGGGTGACTACAGTAAGGGTTGTGTTTCCAACAACATGTATAAATTTTCTCCTGGTTATCCCGACCTGTTCATTTTTTTCACTACATGGACAACAGGTTCTTGGGATTTTGTTTGAAAATTCGCTATTTGTAGCACACATAGTAAACCTCTTCTTATTTTTTCCTTGTTCTTACAGGATAAGGCGGCCGTTTCAGCCTTTCCGGAGGATTTTTTTCCAGTTCTTCCAGCATCACTTCAATGGCTTTATCCAATTGGGGATCATGTCCCTTAATTACTTCGGATGGTAACTGCTCCACTTCAATATCCGGCGGAACTCCTACGTTTTCAACAACCCAGCCATCCTTTGTCCAAATAGCAAGATTTGGAGCAGTTACACGTCCTCCATTCATCAGGATAGGAAATCCTAAAGTTCCGACCAGGCCTCCCCATGTTCTTTTACCAATTAATTTTCCAAGCTTGAATTTCCTGAACATCCATGGGAGCAGGTCTCCACCCGAGCCGGCTGTTTCATCAATCAGCATAACTTTTGGTCCCTGAATTGAAGCAAGTGGAGTTTTAAGGTCGTTTCCATACCTCATATTCCAATAACTCACGAACGGACGCCTGAGAAGATCGATATAATAATCGGCTACGCTGCCTCCTCCGTTAAATCGTTCATCTATGATTATCGCATCCTTGTGGATTTGCGGAAAGAAGTATCGTTTAAAATATGTGTGTCCCAAAGTTGTAGTATTAGGTACATAAACATAGGCAACCCGTCCACTTGTTACTTCATCAACCTTTTTGATATTGCTTTCTACCCAGTCCCTGTTCCGGAGGGAATATTCTCTGGAAACTGGAACAACATTAACGATTCTCGAACCGGTCGTGTCCGGGTTTGGACCGACAGTGATTTCAACGATCTTTCCTGCCGTGTTTTCAAACATACTAAACAAATTGGTTGATTCATAAAGCTCCTTTCCGTTCACGGCCAAAAGATATTCTCCTGCATGTACGTTTACACCTGGCTCGGTAAGTGGCGACCGGAGATCCGGATTCCAGTTCAGTCCGCCAAATACTTTCTTAAAACGATATCTTTTGTTTTCGATAGAATAATTGGCTCCAAGCAGGCCGCCTCCGATACGTTCAGGACTTTGGAGATAATCACCGCCACCCACACGATGATGACCGACAGAAAGTTCGCTGCACATCCATTGAATAACCCGGTTAAGATCATTCCGGCATGATAAATGTTCAAGAAAAGGTGAATATTTTGATTTCATGGCGTTCCAATCTGCACCATGCATTCCCGGATCGTAAAAATAATCCCTGTTTATTCTCCATGCCTCGTAGAAT
>JAUWBB010000340.1 GCA_030605195.1 Bacteroidota bacterium | reverse complement strand
ACAATATCCCGTTATCCTCGAAGAACTGCTGAATATTTCCGGTGTAGGCGTTGGCAAAGCAAAAAGGTATGGAAAAGAATTTATCGAGATTATTAATAAGCATGTTGAAGAAAAAGAAATCCTTCGACCCCAGGATTTGGTTGTTAAATCCATTATAAATAAATCCGGTTTAAAAGTCTATATCATACAAAGCATCGACCGTAAACGCTCTCTCGAAGATATTGCGGACGCGAAGAACCTGGAAATGAATAACCTTCTTAAGGAAATTGAGGCAATTGTACATTCCGGCACAAAAATTAATCTCGACTATTATATTGATCAGGTATTGGATGAGGATCATCAACAAGAGGCCTTTGATTATTTTCGCGATGAAGCGAAAACCGAATCTATTAACGAAGCCTTGCAGGAACTTGGAGAGGATGAATTCACAGAAGAAGATATTCGTTTGATGAGGATTAAGTTTCTGTCGGAAATGGGAAACTGATGACCGAAGTTTTAGCAATAAATGGCCTTTGCAAAAGTTATGGAAAAATAAAGGCAATCTGTGGTTTACTGCTGGCCCTTCTTTCAGGGGCCGTTTCAGGTATTATTTTTACAAAGAATATAGATTTTCCCGATATATTTCAAAAAGCATATGTTCTGGCCGTTTATTTCATTCAGGCTGTAAGCTATATGACTCTGGGGTTCCTGATAGTTGTTTTATTCAGGAATACGGCTCTCTCGATCGTGATGTTCCTGCTTTATTTAAAAAAATGACAAAGCCACAATTCACAAAAATTTAGATTTTATAAATTGGGATTTTGGGAATTGGGATTTGATTAGAAATTAATATAATTAGGTCAATTATGCCAAAGGCATCCCTTTGGGAGAAATTATAAAATTAAAACACCAACAAGATTATGGAACCTAACCATTAATACTTATAATGGTCTGGTTTATAAGGTCCTTCTATTGGTACGCAAATATATTCAGCTTGTTCTTTGGTCATTTTTGTCAGGTTAACACCCAGTTGATTAAGGTGAAGCCTGGCAACTTCCTCATCCAGGGCCTTTGAAAGCCGGTAAACATCGATCTCATAATCCCGGGTCCACAATTCAATCTGAGCAAGTATCTGGTTTGAAAACGAATTACTCATAACAAAAGAAGGATGTCCTGTGGCACAGCCCAGGTTAACCAACCGGCCTTCTGCTAAAATATAAATGGCATGTCCGTCAGGAAAAATATATTTATCGACCTGAGGTTTTATATTGATTTTCTTAATCCCCGGAAAATTATTAAGCTGATCAACCTGAATCTCATTATCAAAATGGCCAATATTACAAACGATGGATTGATCCTTCATGTGTTTCATATGTTCTACTGTAATCACATCAAGGTTACCCGTAGCCGTAACATATATGGTAGCTTCATCCAGCGTGTTCTCAATGGGTTTTATTTCAAATCCTTCCATTGCCGCCTGCAGGGCACAAATCGGATCAATTTCCGTTACGATAACCCTGGCGCCATATGACCTCATTGATTTTGCTGATCCTTTTCCCACATCGCCATAACCACAAATAACAACAACTTTTCCTGCCAGCATTACATCGGTGGCCCGCTTAATCCCATCAGCCAGTGATTCCCTGCAACCATACAGGTTATCAAATTTTGATTTGGTAACCGAATCGTTTACATTAATCGCGGGAACAAGCAATTTCCCGGCTTCCTTCATTTGATAAAGACGGTTAACCCCGGTTGTCGTTTCCTCTGATACACCTTTCCACTTCTTAACCACTTTGTGCCACTTGTCAGGATCTTCACTGAGGATGGATTTCAATTGGTTTAAAATAACCTCCTCTTCCCTGTTTGAAGCCGGTATATCCAGAATAGCAGGATTTTTCTCTGCTTCGTATCCTTTATGGATCATTAGTGTTGCATCGCCTCCATCATCTACCACCAGGTTCGGCCCCTTGCCATCAGGAAACGATAATGCCTGTGTGGTACACCACCAATATTCTTCAAGTGTTTCACCTTTCCAGGCAAATACGGGAATGCCCTGCTTTGCAATGGCTGCTGCAGCATGGTCCTGTGTGGAAAAGATATTACAACTGGCCCATCTTACTTCTGCTCCAAGTTCCATCAGGGTTTCAATTAATACCGCCGTTTGAATGGTCATATGTAAAGACCCTGTAATCCGTACACCTTTCAGGGGTTTTTGTGACGCATACTTCCTTCTGATGGTCAGCAAACCCGGCATTTCTTTTTCAGCCATTTCAATTTCCTTCCTTCCCCATTCGGCAAGGCTTATGTCTTTGACTTTATATGGCAGACTTCCAACCATAGTATTTTCGTTTCTCATTTTTTATATTTTATCTGTTAAACAAAAGTAATACTTTAAAACCAATTTTAATCTATAAATTTTTCGATTTCGGACTACCTGTTAGCCTGCCGTGTAATAATTTATGCCCTACGGGCAATTCCCAGGTATATAAATCAGAGTTTTTCCCCCGCCAGTATTTTCAGAGCTTCTTGTTTATCCAACTTTAATTGTTCTGCCAGGGCTTCCATGTTTTCAAACTTTTTCTCATCACGGATCCTTTGTTTAAAAATCAGCGTAACATTTTGTCCGTAAATTTCCTGATCGAAATCAAAAATATGGACTTCAATGCTTTTTGCTTCTCCTCCACTGTTTACGGTTGGACGAATTCCGACATTCAGCATTCCCCTGAACGTTTTACCACCCAACACCAATTCTACTGCATAAACGCCATCCCGGGGAATCATTTTATAATCCTCTTCAGCCAGGACATTAACGGTAGGAAAACCAATCGATCGCCCGATCTTTTTCCCGGCAACGATTGTTCCATTAAGAAAATAATCATACCCGAGAAATGAATTGGCGGTTTTGATGCGTCCTGATAATAAAGCTTCTCTGATCTTTGTCGAACTGACTTTCTCCTCATCCACAATTTTTGCATCCAGTTGTTCCACCGTGAAATGATACTCTTCCGAGCAAGAAAGAAGCGCTTGAAAGTCCCCTTGCCTGTTCTTCCCGAATTGGTGGTTATAACCAACAACCAGGTATTTTACACCGATCATGTCAACCAGTATCTTCTTAATAAATTCCCGGGCTGAATAATGGCTTAATCCTTTTGTAAACGGAATAATAACCAGATGGTCGATCCCTGAACGGTCCAGCAATATTTGTTTTTCAGTTAGGGTGTTTAGATATTTCAGGTTCGATCCTTCCGAAACAAGCACCATCCTGGGGTGTGGCCAGAAAGTAATAATAACCGTTTCCCCTTTTACTTTCCGGGCAAGGTTTTTCAGCCTGTTCAGTATAGTAATATGCCCAAGGTGAACCCCGTCAAATATCCCGACAGTCACTACGGGAGTTACGACATTAAAATTCCTCAGATCTTTATGAATCTTCACTGAAAAAAAGTGTTCTGTAAAAAATGTCAACAAAAATAAAAATAATAAATGAGCTAAAATGCCAAAATTTAAAAAAATAGTCCCTTCAAAGACATGGATTTTTGCTTATATTTGGAATAAAACGGAACAAACTTCCTCTTATCCGGAAATATCGGAGTATTAATGTGAAGTTTATTCCCATTATAAACAAGTTGTATGCCATGCAAATAAAGAACATTAAATTATATTAATATTC
>JAUWBB010000242.1 GCA_030605195.1 Bacteroidota bacterium | reverse complement strand
GATAGGGTTGCTAAATGTTGTTCCTTATCTTGGCCCTTATGTAGGAGGTTCCCTGGGATTATTGCTTGGTGTGGCAAACAATCTTGATATGGAGTTTTATTCTCAAATGTTACCCATGTTGAGTTATATGTTGATTGTTTTCGTTTCTGTTCAAGTAGTTGATAATATTCTTTTCCAGCCGTTAATTTACGGAACATCGGTAATGGCTCACCCTTTGGAAATTTTCCTGGTTATTCTTATTGCCGGGAGCGTAGCTGGTATTATAGGAATTATCCTTGCTATTCCAACCTATACCGTTTTAAGGGTAATTGCCAAAGAATTCTTTAACCGGTTTAAAATAATCAAAAAATTAACCGAGAAAATTGATTGACAAGAATTTAAGAAAACCTTATTCTTTGAAGGTGGTTGTTGACTATATTTGAATGTTATTTTTTCAATGAGTGATAAAAATTTGACGAGAATTTGTCAGAAAATGAATAATAACGATTTAAAATCACCTTATTAAGCCTCCCGAAGAATATATTCGTAGCCTTCCATAATGGGATTGGAAAGGATTCTATTGCAAGCCTGGTTAATCCTCTCCAGAGCTTTTTCCTTACTTTCAGATTCTATTTCGAGGGTAATATGTTTCCCGATCCGTACATTGGAGATTTCATTAAATCCTATGTTTTTCATGCTTTGGGAAACCGCTTTTCCCTGAGGGTCGAGAAGTGCCTTCAGAGGCATCACATTTATTTCAACAAAAAATTTCATATCCATTGGGGTTATTAATGTTATTCTCTAATAAAATTTTTTCTTTTCAGCAAATTTAGTTCATTTTAGGCATTTAGTTTATTTTACAATTTGTTTGTCACGAGTTTTAAAAATAGCACATCCCAGCGATATCAGTATATATAAAGCAATAATTAACGGTAATGCAGCTAATTGCAATACAATCACTAAAATAACAGAAATTCCAATAAATACATAACGAATTTTGTTTTCACTGAAGCTAAAATCGTGAAATTTTAACGCGAACATCGGAATACTTGAAACCAACAAACAGGAAAGAATAATTGTAAGAACGAGCAGGAAATACTTGCTTGTGAATATTCCCTGATCATATAATTTCTGATGGTTCAACACATTCATAACAAAAGATGAGATAAATATTGCATTAGCGGGAGTTGGTAAACCATAAAATGAATCATGCTGGGAGGAGTCGATATTAAATTTTGCAAGCCGGAAAGCAGAGGCAATGGCAAGCAGAACCGGTGAAAATAATATTAATCCTTCGAAGAAAGTAAGGGATTCAAATGAGAAGGAGCCGTTGTTGTCCAGGATCGAAATTCTTAAAAAAGAGTACATGATCAGGGCCGGTGCAACTCCAAAACTCACGATGTCTGCTAATGAATCCAGTTGTTTCCCGATATCAGAATATGCATCGAGCAACCTTGCAAAAAAACCATCAAGAAAATCAAAAATCGTTGCTAAAAGGATAAAGTAACAAGCGAAGATCATTTTGCCCTCGATGATCAGAACAATACTTGTGAAACCACAGGCCAGATTTATGGCTGTAATAAAATTGGGCAGATGACGGGTAAGGTATTTTGTCATTCTTTGTTTTTTTTAAAAATGAGTGAATTATTCATCAAAAACAAGAGTTAAAAATAAGTTTTCTTATATCATTAATTATTTAAATTATATACAAATCCGGTTGGAATTGATATTTTAAACCTTTTTGGTAAATTTAGAAGATTTTATTTTGTAAACTTATATCGCTAATTTTTTTTTTTCAACCAATTAATGAATAAACTCCGGTAATTCATTTAATTCATAGTAAATTACCCTTACATTATGATAAAAGAAAAAATAAATTGGGGAATACTTGGCTGTGGTAAAATTGCCCATACTTTTGCCGAAGGATTATCCTTTTTACCATCTGCCAGGTTATTGGCTGTTGCTTCAAGGTCAGGCGAACGGGCAGCCGGTTTTGCAAAAAGACACAATGCAGAAAGAAGTTATGCTGATTACGAGTCTTTAGCAGTTGATCCTGACGTGGATGTTATTTACATAGCAACTCCGCATAATTTTCATTTTGAACATACCTTATTATCATTAGATCATAACAAAAGTGTTCTTATTGAAAAACCCATTTGTGTAAATGCAAAAGAAACCAGGAAATTAATTGAAACGGCAAGGGGAAAACAGGTCTTTCTTATGGAAGCAATGTGGACACGCTTTTTACCAGCTATTGAGATGATAAAAAACTGGCTAAAGGACCGTGTACTGGGGGAGGTTAAGATGTTGTTTGCAGATTTTGGCTTTAATTTTCTCTTCGATGCGGAAAGTCGCATCTTTAATCCAAATCTGGCTGGGGGTGCATTGCTTGATTTAGGTATCTATCCTGTTTATTTTTCCACTATGGTTTTTGCTCAATTTCCGGTTGACATTTCCAGCAAGGCAATTTTAGGCAAAACGGGTATCGATGAACAGTCAGCTTATATATTAAAATACGGGAATGGAGAGTTAGCCATGCTGGCAAGTACTCTCAAGGCTTTAGCTTCCCAAAGTGCAACCATAACAGGTACAGGAGGATCAATATTTGTTCCCGAGTTTTGGAAAGCAAGAAAGGCCAGAGTTACCATTGATGGGAAAAAGTCAAAAATGGTTGAACCTGACTTTGAGGGTAACGGATATAATTATGAGGCCCTTGAAGTAATGAGTTGCTTGAAAAGAGGTGAGCTTGAGAGTAAGTCCATGTCTTTGGATGAATCCCTGATGAATATGCAAATTATGGATAGCATCAGGCAACAAATCGGTTTGGTTTATCCGTTTGAAAAATAATGGAACTAAATTTATATGGACAAAGTGTTTCATAATATTAAAATTGCAGTCGATTTTGACGGAACCATAGTCGATCATGAGTATCCGGAAATAGGGAAGGAAAAATTGTTTGCATTCGATACCTTAAAGGAACTTCAAAAACAAGGGTGCCGGCTGATTTTATGGACTATCCGAACCGGCAGGGAACTTGATGAAGCTGTTGAATTTTGCAGACAAAAGGGAGTGGAATTTTACGCCGTGAATAAGAACTATCCGGAGGAAAAGTTTGAAGAAGATGTTGCCCGGAAGATTGAGGCAGACATATATATTGATGACCGTAATATTGGCGGATTCTATGAATGGCATAGGGTTTGGGAGATACTAAATCCCGGGATTGAATACGAACGGTTAACAATTGAAAAACAATATTCAAAACCCGGTCCATCCTTCCTGTCATTAATACTAAAATTATTTAAGAGAAAGAAAAAATAAAAACCTGACAAAAATGAAGATGGTTAAATACAGGTATATTTTCGCTCTGATATGTACTTGTTTTGTAATTCTATGTTTTTTTTCCTGTTCTACAGAGAATCCTTCCATAAGTAACAAGAAAATTCAGACACATAAAGACCATCCGGTTAAAAAAAGGATTAGTGCGATAAATGAACCTAAGCCAAACTCAGATTTTGAAACAGGCGATTTGGTAACCATAACAGTGAGTCGTTTGGATACATCGGTAAATATCGATTCAGTCCAATTCTTTGTTGATGGAGTTTTCGTTGGGACTTCCACCGGAACGAAAAGAACCTACACATGGAATTCATCAGAGGCAAAAGCCGGCAGACGAAATATCAAAACAATCACATATTGTAGAAGCCATCCGAAAGAAGTGAATAACATTTCCATTTTTATGTTTTCGGATTTAGTTCCCCGGCAATATGGATTTCAAATTATTCATGCTTTTCCACATGATCAGGATGCATATACACAAGGACTTGTTTTTGATTTGGGCTTTTTATTTGAGAGTACCGGTCAGTATGGTAAATCTTCATTAAGAAAGATAGAGACTGAAACAGGAAAACTGATAAGCAGTAAGAAATTACCACCTGACCTGTTTGGTGAAGGGGTCTGTATTTTCAAAGAGAGGATAATCCAATTGACCTGGAAATCCCGGATTGGGTTTGTTTATGATAAGAAAAGTTTTGAATTGATAAATAAAATTGAATACCAGACCCAGGGGTGGGGAATTACTGCTGATGGCGAAAAGCTGATTATGAGTGACGGTAGCAATATAATTTATTTTCTTGAACCGGAATATTTCACTGAATTATCAAGAATTGAGGTGTATGACAACAACGGGCCTGTAAATAACCTTAATGAGCTTGAATTTATTAATGGGGAAATCTATGCAAATGTTTATCAGACGGATAAAATCGTGAAAATTGACCTTTTAACCGGAAAGGTATTGGCATGGATAAACCTGGAAGGATTGCTATCAGAAAAAGATTATCATAAAAAGATTGATGTATTGAACGGAATTGCATATGATCAGGAAAAAAACAGGCTTTTTGTAACGGGGAAGATGTGGCCGAAATTATTTGAAATTGAATTAGTTCTGATGAAGTGAATTCAATAGTTATTGGGTAGTAGCAATTGGCGGCTTGGAACTCTTATTTAGCAGTCATTCGGGCGGGGACTTTCTTCCTACTTACTTTTCACAAACTCTGCCCCGCCTTCGCATACTACGTCGGGCAGGCAGGTCACCCTTCCCTGCAAGCCTGCCCACAGACCCTGGCAGGTTTACTGACCCACTAACCCAATAACTCACTAACCCATTAACTCACTAACCTACTAACTCAATAACCCACTAACTTACTAACTTTAACCTCCTACATACTCCTTACAGCCTTCTCCCCTTCTCCTTCACAGACTCTGCCCTGCCTTCGCATACTATGGCGGGCAAGCAGGTCCTTTGGACGCTGGCAGGTTTCTCCCCAGCCGAATACAATTCGGCTCTACATTTTTTACTCCACTTTTTAGCATGCATTGGTAATTACATTCAAACTCTTTGGTAAAATATTAAATTCAACCGGAGTATGTCCAAGGGATTCGCCATCTGCCTCGAGGTAAGCTGCAGGATCGGCATTGATAAGGATATTCCTGCCCGTGAAACTTTCTACTCTTGGATGTTTCAAGATTGTACCATTATATAGTTTTGGTAAACTCCGGATGATTTCAATTTTTTTCATTTTTTTGATAACGGTTAAAGCGAACGATCCATTATCAGGAATTGCATTGGGTGTCAGCATCATACCTCCTCCGGCATATTTGCCAATACCTAAACATACGGTGAATATTTCATCTTCTATCTTATTTCCGTCAATGATTATTTCCGCTTTAACATCCTTATATTTAAAAAGAGTGGTAAGAATATTGATTAAATAAATCAGTACTCCTGAACGACCGTTTTCTTTTTGCCGATTTGTTTTCTTAACGACC
>JAUWBB010000153.1 GCA_030605195.1 Bacteroidota bacterium | reverse complement strand
ACTACGGAGCCAATCCATAAGGCTAAAAAAGTATCGCAAAATACTATGGGGAAAGAAATTATTGGTAACTATCGGGTATTGTAGAGAATAATATAAAAAGAAAGTATAGCTTTTTCATAATTAATTGTTTATTAGATTAATAACAAATGATCTTAAATATATAAACAGGTAAATAAACCTGAATAAGTTTCAATTTAAATTTAGCCAAACCTCTTCTTGTATTTTAATTCATTTAAGCATTTGGTATAAACTTAATTTGTAATTTTTTAATTATATACATTTTAATTCGTAATGTCATACAAAGTATTATAATCTAACCTGTTGACATCAATGTGAATGCTTGGTTCCTCTGCATAAATTCCTAAATAGCACCCTTGATCTAAAATTTCGTTTGATATCTTAGTGCATACATCCAAAGCATCGATAGAGTATTGACGAATGGAGGCTGTTACGCCAGGCCCAATTACTAAATTCAACTCATTAGCTAATTTGTCGGTTAAAATGACTCGTTTAAAACCGGTTTTTCCATCTATATTGACTTTACAGGGGAAAAAGCTGAATACTTCTTTTGATTCATTATACATTAATCCATTATAAAGCTTATATTTTGACTCATTTGTACTGTAATTATTAAGTTTACTAATTGTAACTTGCTTATAAATAGCATTATAATTTGCCTTATATTTTTCAAAGTCTTTTGCCGGTATTGATGAATCGACCACAAAAACTGTATCTAATGCAAAAACTTTCTGCATTTTACCCTTAAACTTATAATTAGGGTATTCGGTGCCAAAAAGTATTATTGAATGCTTTGCCAAGTTTGTCAACTGCCCTCTTTGCTTGCAAACTGCATAATGAAAATGATCACCAAAAACATAGGGATCAGTATTTTGTCCGCAATTTTCACCTTTAGTTGAACAGCACAATACTGGATAATGAATGGCATTAGGGACGTTCCTATCATAAGCTTTTAATTTATTGAAAATTGAGCATGGTTCCCATTCACCCCAGAAAAACAATTCACCTTCATAATCATTTTTATTGGAAATATTTTTCAGATATTTCCCTTTTGTTTTTAGAAACTTTCTTACGTGCCCCGTTTCTTTATTCCAATAACAAATTCCCATATTTGGGTTTTCAGGAAACAATAAATAGTGTTTCCCCCTTCTATTACCTATATATTTTTGCCTGCCAGTATGAGATAATTGCACCAATTCAGCCATGATAATAATTCAGAGTTTAGATTTTTTAAAAGAATAATTATAAACATTTAGCAATGTTTTCAACATAGATATACGAAATATGATAACACTTGTTACAAAAAATTAATATGAATTGATGTATTCGAACCGATTTGTTTAATTGGAAGCATATGAAGGATGATTTATGTTATTACCCAAAAAATAGTTTGTTTTCTATCAGCAGAGAGACACCCACAGATAAATGGAAGGAAAAGCCATAAAAGCTTTGCCAAAACGATATTGATCCCCGTCCGGATGCTTCAAGCGGTCCGACAGGCAATTAGAACTACATTTTGTCTTTGATCGCTGCCTGGGCTGCTGCCAGTCGTGCAATAGGTACCCTGTATGGAGAGCAACTTACATAATCCAGCCCAACCCTGTAGCAAAACTCTACCGAGGTTGGTTCCCCTCCGTGTTCGCCACATATACCTACTTTCAAATCAGGTTTTGTTTCCCTTCCTTTTCTGGTTCCCATTTCAACCAACTGGCCTATGCCTTCCTGATCGAGAATCTGGAACGGATCGTTTTTCAATAAACCCTTTTCAATGTAAATTGGCAGAAATGTTCCTGCATCATCGCGTGAATAACCAAATCCCATTTGTGTCAGGTCATTTGTGCCGAAAGAGAAAAATTCTGCTGATTTGGCAATTTCGTCAGCGGTCAGCGCCGCCCTCGGGATCTCAATCATAGTCCCAACAAGGTATTCGATCGTATCGTTTCTTTCCGCGAATACTTTTTCAGCAGTATCCCGGATAATTTTTTCCTGCAATTCCATTTCCTGCAAAGTGCCTGTCAGAGGGACCATAATTTCAGGTATAGCCTTAACACCTTTTTTCTTCAGGTTTAATGCAGCCTCGATAATTGCCCTTGCCTGCATTTCGGTAATTTCCGGGTAAGTGTTACCTAACCTGCATCCCCTGTGTCCCAACATGGGATTAAACTCATGCAGGGATTCCACCTTGGCTTTTATCTCTTCAACCGAAATACCCATTTCTTCAGCCATTTCCTTCTGGTTTTCTTCTTCATGGGGAACAAATTCGTGCAAAGGAGGATCAAGTAAACGAACCGTTACGGGAAGATCATGCATGGCTTCGAAAATTCCTTCAAAGTCTTCTCTCTGGATTGGTAATAATTTCTCCAGCGCTTTCCGTCTTCCGGCTTCATCCTCGGCAAGTATCATTTCACGCATGGCTTTAATCCGGTTTCCTTCGAAAAACATGTGTTCTGTTCTGGTCAGTCCGATTCCAACAGCGCCGAAATCCCTTGCTATTTTTGCATCTTTTGGTGTGTCAGCATTGGTTCTAACTTTCATCGTGGCATACTTGTTAGCCAAATCCATAATTTTACCAAAATCACCACTTAATTCCGGGTCAATAGTTGCAAGTTTGCCTTCGTATAATTCTCCGGTTGAACCATTTAATGAAACCCAGGCACCTTCACCGAAGGTTTGGCCATCTACAGAAAGTGTACGTGTTTTATAATTGACTACAATACTTCCGGCACCGGCTACACAGCATTTACCCATTCCACGGGCAACAACAGCAGCGTGAGAGGTCATCCCGCCACGAGCCGTCAAAATACCTTTTGCAATATCCATTCCCGCCAGGTCTTCAGGAGAAGTTTCAATACGTACCAGGATGGATTCGGGATATTTATCCGCTTCATCTGCAAAGAACACGATCTGACCCGTAGCTGCTCCGGGCGAAGCAGGTAATCCTTTAGCCAGAACATTTGCCCTGGTAATGGCTTTCTTGTCAAAAACCGGATGTAGTAATTCGTCTAATTTATTTGGTTCCTGGCGTAAAAGTGCTGTTTTTTCATCGATGATCCCTTGTTGTAGCATGTCCATGGCAATTTTTACCATAGCAGCACCGGTACGTTTTCCATTACGTGTTTGTAACAACCAGAGCTTCCCATCCTGAATGGTGAACTCGAGATCCTGAATATCTTTGTAATGGTTCTCCAGTTTCTGTTGTATATCATCGAGCTCTTTGTAAAGTTCAGGCATGGCTTCTTCAAGAGACGGATACATGGTTGCTCTTTCTTCTTCAGAAATGTTTGCTAACCTTGCCCAACGCATTGATCCCTCTTTTGTAATATTTAGTGGAGTCCGGGTGCCTGCCACTACATCTTCACCTTGTGCATTGATCAGGTATTCTCCATTGAAAATATCTTCACCTGTGCCGGCATCCCTTGTAAATGCAACTCCGGTCGCGGAACTTTCACCCATATTTCCGAAAACCATTGCCTGTACATTAATAGCCGTACCCCAATCGTTAGGGATCTGATTCAGGTTCCGGTAAACAATTGCTCTTGGTGTGTTCCAGCTATCGAAAACAGCCATAATCGAACCCCATAATTGCTGCCATGGATCAACAGGAAAATCTTTTCCTGTTTTTTCTTTTACCGCATGCTTGAATTGTTTTACCAGCTCTTTCAAATCATCGACACCAAGATCATTATCCTCTTTAATACCTTTGGCTTCCTTAACGTTCTCCATAATCTCTTCGAACGGATCGATATCCTCTTTTGAGGCAGGTTTCATTCCCAGAACCACATCACCGTACATTTGTACAAAACGGCGATAAGAGTCCCATACAAACCTGGGATTTCCCGTTTTTATGGAGAGACTATCCACAGCATCATCATTTAAACCCAGGTTCAGAACCGTATCCATCATTCCCGGCATAGAAGCTCTTGCTCCCGATCGTACGGAAACCAAACAAGGATTCTCTTTGCTTCCAAATTTGGTTCCCATGATGTCTTCAATATAGGCAACAGCTTTTTCTACTTCCTCTTTCAATAAATCAACAACCTTCTCTCTTCCCAGTTCGAAATATTCGGCACATACTTCTGTGGTAATAGTGAACCCGGGAGGTACCGGAATACCAATCCTGTTCATTTCGGCAAGATTGGAACCCTTGCCGCCCAGGAGATTTTTCATATCAGCCTTGCCTTCTGCTTTCTTATCTCCGAATGTGTAAACTCTTTTAATCTCTGACATAATTACTTCTATTTTAATGTGTTAGTATATGTTTTTTTCAATTTAAGCAAATTGAGCCAAAAGTAATAATATTTTTTTTATTTGTACTATTTTCAATTGCCATTGTTACGAAAGTTGCTGGTTACTGGTTAACCATCTTAGATGAACTTCAATTTTTGAAAAAAATTGGTAGTGAATCTTAGTCGTTCCGAGGCTCGGAAGGAAAATTTATGAATTTTCCGGGTTAAAACCGGGTATTCACAATGTTGGTAAATTTTGAACCAAAGGTATAAGTAATAGCAATGGAACTGGAGAACGAATAGTTGGTTGCCAGTTCGCGCTGTCGGAGAAGCACTTCCTCCAGCGATGCCTCCCCTTTGGGCAGGGAGAGTTGGTCCCTGATCACATCATAGTCAGCCTGAAAACTCAGAGAAAAGCCTTTGAACAACCTTACCGATGTTCGTCCGTAGAACGTAATGCGGCGCCGGTTAAAATAGTGCAGGTAATGGGAGCCCACAAGCCCCGTTTCAATGCTTCCCCAGGGTTGCTGAATGTTTACCACACCCTTTAACTGATGATTTAAAAGTGTTTCTTCGGTTTTGTTGAAAATGGTTTCGTCATAGTAATTGAAATACCCGTAACCCATCTGGTATGTAAATGTAATCGACTTCCGTGTTGCCATTTCGTAAGGGAACAAACTGTATTCAATTCCCGGACTGGCAATTATTTCATGCCTGATGTTGCGCTCATTATTAGTGAGGTAAGTCACGAAAAGCCCTGCCGACCAGTGGTTGCTTAAACTTTTAATGGCATATGATTCCAATCCATGCCGGCGTTGTGAACTGATAACCGGGGCTTCCAGTTGAGAAGTTTGGATTTTCACCCTGCGATAATTAAAATAGGGCCTAATGCGGATTTTCCACTCTTCCGTAATCCGGTCGGCGTAAAATCCCCACCGGGAATTAAATTTGTTTTGGTTCGATTCCATATCCAACTGAACCCTGCCCACATACGTCTGAAACACCCAGTAGTCCCAGGGGTACTGAACAACCTGCAGCGTTTCATCCTCCCCATTATCTTCATATTCAATGGAGAACCGCGTTCCCAGAGGCGTTTGCAGCATATAAGAAGCAAACCCCATTTTCAGAAATCCGGTTAACGCTTTACGGACCTCTTCTGATGTCGCATTATGGTCAATATGGTGCTTCAGTGTGTATTCAGTGCCGGCAAAAGTACGACGGCCAATAAAAGAAAACAGGTATTCCCTACCACCTCCGGCAGTTCGTTCATCGGTAACAAACACGTGGATATCAGCCATCTCCGGGTCGCGCACGTAATTTACAAAAGTCAGTTCGGTGCGGATAAAATCGTAATCGCAGTACCGGCAATCGATATAAACATAGGGCGCATGGACAAGTTCCCTGGAAGAAGATAATATGGTAGTGTCGCTTTTTACAACCTGTGCAAAAAGCTTATTATTACCAATAAAAAGTTGAATCGATATTAAAAAAATAAGAGTCGTAAGATTATTACTCGCCTTTTTGAAAAAAATCCAATTTCTTCCGCGGTTAATTTTTAGCATAACATTCGTTTTTTTCGATATTCAGTATTCATTATTCTCACTTTCTCTCCTTACTCCTTCACTTTTGCCTTTTGCCTTGAATCCTATGATCTGGGATGAAACCGGATAATAGTGTCCCTCAGGTATTCACTATCAAGGTGGGTGTAAATTTCGGTTGTAAGGATTGATTCATGGCCCAGCATTTCCTGAACGGCACGGAGATCGGCACCTCCTTCAATCAAATGGGTGGCAAAGGAATGCCGGAACGTGTGAGGACTGACGTTCTTTCGTAAATTTATCTTTTTTACTAATTCTTTTACAATAGTGAATATCATTACCCTTGTGAGTTTTTTCCCTCTCCGGTTAAGAAAAACAATATTTTTATCCTCTTTCGCGACAGAGGGCAGTCTTCTTCTGTCTTCAAAATACAGATTGATTTCCTTAATTGCCCTGGAAC
The DNA here is from genome assembly GCA_030605195.1 of Bacteroidota bacterium. Lineage (GTDB taxonomy): Bacteria > Bacteroidota > Bacteroidia > Bacteroidales > VadinHA17 > CAZEWS01. The sequence goes on along the minus strand of JAUWBB010000153.1, from coordinate 1,041 downwards.
TGATCGGAACAAGTCTTTCTTTGCTTCCTTTACCAAGGATTTTTACATATCCTAAATCAAAATAAAGGTTCGATATTTTCAGGGTTGTCAATTCTGAGACCCTCAGACCACAACTGTATAATGTCTCCAGTATAGCTTTATTCCGTTGCCCTTGTGGCTTGCTCAGATCAATAGCAGCCATGATTTTGTCTATTTCTTCAACCGAAAGGATATCCGGCAATTTCCTTCCCCTTCTTGGTGATTCAAGCAATACGGTAGGGTCGGCCTGAATAATATCTTCGAGCAACAGGTATTTATAAAATCCCCTAATACCTGAAATAATCCGTGCCTGGGTTCCCGAACTCATCCCAAGTTTGTTCACCCATTCAATAAAGTGCTTTAAATCAGAAAGTTTTACTTCAGTAGGTTTAATATCTTTACCTATGACTTCGAAAAAACTTTTTAACTTCTTTACATCAGAAATGTACGCGTCGATGGAATTCCGGGACAGTATTTTTTCCAGTTTCAGGAAAACGTTAAAATCACTGACCAATTTGTCCCAACCGGTATACATGTTGTGTAGCATAACAAAATTTAAGATGCCTAAAAAAAGAAGTGCCTAAAGTTTAAAGTGCCTAAAAAAAGAAGTGCCTAAAGTGACTAAAGTTTAAAGTGCCTAAAGTTGAAAATGCCTAAAGTTTAGAATGCCTAAAATAATAAATGCTCAAAAAAGAAATGACCAAATTAACAAATATCTAAAAGGTCGAAAGGTTAAAAAGTCGAAGAGGTCGAATAGTCAAAAGGTCGAAAGGTTACTCTTATATTCATAGACTCTTAGACCTTTGGACTCTTAGACCCTTAGACTTTTTGTCTCTGCAACTTTTGGTTGTATGTTTAATTTCAAAAAAAAGTAAAAGAGTCTTAACCTGACGTATTCATAAATATTATCATTTTTCAATATTTATGAATAGTACAGGCTAACCCCTGACGCTTTGGTCAGGGTGTGACCGAAGCGTCATCACCTGACTGTGGAAAATCAATAGTTGAGAAGTCCTCAACTAT
>JAUWBB010000117.1 GCA_030605195.1 Bacteroidota bacterium | reverse complement strand
TTTAACCACCCGTTGCTGAAAATCCGCCAAATTGATGCAAGTCAGTTCTTGGATTTATACACATTACAGGTATTTTTGCATTGTTAGCAATGATTTTTTGTTCATCGGCACCAAGAATGTAATCGGTAACATTAATATCTCTGGTGGTCATGATAAGGATAAGGTCAGCTTCAATGCTCGTGGCATAATCGATCGTTTCTTTCCAGAATTTTGTTTTACCTTGCGTAGTAAAAATTTCGTAGTCAATACCTTTTCCATCAAAGAATTTTTTGGCAAAGGTTAAGTTTGCCTTGACCCTGTTTTTAAAGGTTTTATCTTTTACCTCTTGTATGATAATATAGAATTTCGACTTGTAGTAATTATATAAGTAATTTACCCAGTGATTTTTTTCTTTGTTTTCTCTCTTGAAATCGATAGGAAAAACAACCTTTTCAAATCTTTTGTGCCGGGGTTTCTCCTGAACAATCACAAAGGGTACAGGTGAGCCTGTAATCACTTTAAGCGCCCAACTGCCCGTTAATTTTTGCATTCCTTTCAGACCATGAGTCCCCATGATTACCAGGTTGGCATCAATTTTTTTAGCCACATCCGCGATAGTGGTAAAAATGCTTCCTTCTTTTACGATCACATCAGGTTTGATAAAATGATATTTAAATGTTTTCTCCGCTATTTCATTACATTGTTCGGTGGCCTTTTCAATTTCAGAATTCTCCTTAACAATATGAATCAGGGAGATATCATTATTCATAATTTTTGCAATGATCAGAGCGTGCTCCAGAGCATTCTCCGCGACCGGTGTAAAATCATGAGGAACAAGAATAGTGTGTTTTTCCATTTTCATAATTTTTCTTGATTATCGTTTTAGAACTATCAATAATTATTATATTTTTGATATGTTAATCAGATGTAAAAGAATTACAAGTTATGAATTTTATTAAAAAAAAGAACAATATTTTTCCTTTTTTTTTCTTGTGTTTACTGTTAATATCCTTTAAGTCTGTTAGTTTGGGTAAAAAAACCCGCGTTTCCCAAAATCCAATTGTAAGGCGTATCATTATTGGAACTGACTCTCTCTTTTATGATTTAGAAACCGCTACTGGGCCTGATATTCAGGCAACTAAGCCACCTTTCCCCTCCTTTACATTCCCAAACAGGATAAATTCGTTTTATTTTGAGTTTGAAACGTTAGATGTCCTGGGAAAGAAAACCGGTTTCAAATATTTACTTGAAGGATTTGATAAAACATGGTCGGCATGGTCTCCTTACAATATTAAGGAATATACTAATCTGAAAGATGGGAAATACCTATTTAGGGCAAGGATAAGGTATCCGGATGACCAGGTTTCCACAGACTTTTTATTTCGTTTTGAAATTTTACCTCCGATATACAAGACCGTGTATGCATATGTTGTTTACTTCATTTTTGTTTTACTTTTTCTTTGGGCAATTTCAAAATATCTGACCTATCAGTTTGCCAAAGAGAGGTTTTCCCTGGAGAAAATCATTAACGAACGCACTAATGAATTGATTAAGGAAAAGCATAATTTGGAAAATTTACTGGTTAATGTTCTGCCAAAAGATACTGTAGCAGAATTAAAAACAAAAGGTAAAGCAATCAAACGGAAATACAACATGGTCACGGTGCTTTTCTCTGATATTCAGGGATTTACCAAGATTGCCGAGCATATGAACCCTGAAACACTCATTGATGAACTGGACTTATTTTTTTTTCGTTTCGATTCGGTTGTTGAGAAATATAACATTGAAAAAATCAAGACCATTGGAGATGCTTATATGTGTGCTGGAGGGATTCCGGATAAAAACAGGACAAACCCGGTTGAAGTTGTACTAGCTGCCCTGGAAATACGTCAATATATGAAAGACTTGCGAATAAAAGCAAAGGAGACAAATAAAAATTTTTGGGACATCAGGATAGGAATTCATACAGGTTCGGTAATTGCCGGAGTAGTGGGTCAAAAAAAATTAAGTTATGATATATGGGGTGATACGGTAAATGTGGCAAGCAGAATGGAATCGTCAGGAGAAGCTGCCAAAATAAATATTTCCGGATCAACTTATAAATTGGTGAAAGACTTCTTTATTTGCGAATACCGTGGGAAGATGCCTGTTAAATATAAAGGAGAAATCGACATGTATTTTGTAACAGGCATCAGGCCTGAATTGTCTGTCGATCTTAAAGGATTGCCGAACAAAAGATTTCTCACACAAATTCGATTATTAAGGTTAGCCGATTTCGAGGAAGCCATTGTCCACCGCCTTGAAGAAGAACTCCCTGCAAACTTGTATTTCCATAATGTTAAACATATCTTAAATGTGTCTACACAAGTTGAGTTGTTGGGAAGGGCAGAGGGAATTGACGAAGAGGATATGCTGCTTGTAAAAACCGCCGCACTGCTACATGATGCTGGATTTCTAAAAGTTTATGATGCTCATGAAGAAGCAGGGTGTGAACTGGCACAGGATATGTTGCCGAAATTTAAATATGACGAACAACAGATTGAAAAAATATGTGAGTTAATTCGTTCAACAAAATTGCCTCCTGAACCAGGAAATTTACTGGAAGAAATTATTTGTGATGCTAATCTTGATTATTTTGGAAGAGTGGATTTTATTCCGATGACTCAAAATTTGTTTAAAGAATTATTAGAGCGGAATAAGATAAATTCAAAGGGAAATTGGTTTAACCAGCAAATTGAATTTGTTAAAGCTCACGATTTCTTCACGAAAACAGGACGGCTGTTAAGGGATGTTTCAAAAGATGAACAAATTGAGAAAATAAAAGAATTATCAGGTTAGCCAAGGCCGTTCAATAAAATATTCATTGGATTGCCGGAGCGGCGTTAATTAAGTATATTTTGTGAGGCTGGAAATATAGGCGCTTATATAAAAACATTGTAAAATATTATCATGGGAAATATAGATTGGAAAAATTTGCCATTTGGCTATCTTAAAACGGATTGGAATATTCGCTGCTATTTCAGGAATGGAAAATGGGGGGAACTGGAAACATCTTCTTCAGAGTATGTTAATATTCATATAGCAGCCACAGCATTGCACTATGGACAGGAAGCATTTGAGGGCATGAAAGCTTTCAGGGGGAAAGATGGTAAAGTACGGGTTTTTCGATGGAATGAAAATGCTGAAAGGTTTAGAAGATCGGCGGCTGGAATTCGAATGGCTGAAGTACCCGAAGAAATTTTCAAAGAAGCTATCTGGAAAGCAATCAGGATGAATGAACGGTTTATTCCACCATATGGATCAGACACTGCATTATATATCCGCCCCGTAATGTTTGGAACCGGAGCTGAGGTTGGTGTTAAACCTGCAAAGGAATACCTCTTTATCGTATTTGTTACACCTGTCGGTCCCTATTTTAAGGAAGGGATTAAACCTGTTGATATGGTGATTTGCAGAGATTTAGATCGTGCCGCACCTTTGGGTACCGGACATATAAAAGTTGGAGGAAATTACGCGGCTAGTTTGATGGCTATTGAAAAGGCACACCAAGCCGGATATGCAAATGTTGTTTTTCTGGATGCAAAAGAGAAAAAATATATTGATGAATGCGGGCCTGCAAATTTCTTCGGCATAAAAGATAATACCTATATCACTCCGGAATCACCTTCAATTTTGCCATCCATCACTAATAAAAGTTTAAACCGGCTGGCAGAAGATATGGGGATGAAAACAGAGATACGTAAGATCCCGATTGAGGAACTCAATACCTTTGAAGAAGTTGGTGCATGCGGCACAGCAGCTGTTATTACTCCCATCAAAAATATTGTGGATATCCAAACAGGCAAGATATTTGAATATTGTAAGGATGGTAAACCCGGCCCGATTTCACTGAAATTGTATCATAAGCTCCAGGCCATTCAACACGGTGATGAACCTGACATTTATGGCTGGACAGACATTGTGATTTAAAATTTTTCATAAATTTGCCGGAGTTTTTGTTTGGATGAAACGAAAAGAAACCAAATTATCAAAGCGTCGATTAAAAAGTTCTTATTTTACTTCCATCATTAGTATTTCACTTGTACTATTTCTGCTGGGTTTTATTGGACTTTTAATCCTGAATGCTAAAAAGCTTTCAAATCATGTGAAGGAAAGTATCACTTTTTCAATTATTTTGAAAGATAATACTAAAGAGGTGGATATAAGACAATTGCAAAAAACCCTGGATGCATCTTTTTTTGTAAAATCAACGGAGTATATATCAAAAGAACAGGCGGCAGACCAATTACAAAAGGAATATGGTGAAGATTTTATTGATTTTTTAGGTTATAATCCCCTCCCGGCCTCTATCGATGTTTATTTATTTGCAGAATATGCCAATACAGATAGTATGTCAAGGATTGAAAATATATTAAGTGAATATTCATTGATTAAGGAAGTTTATTATCAAAAGTCACTTGTTCATCTGATCAATGAAAATGTAAGGAAAATTAGTTTTATTATACTTCTTTTCAGTGGTTTGCTTTTTATTATTGCTGTGACACTAATAAACAATACTATACGATTATCAGTTTATTCTAAGCGGTTTATTGTTAATGCGATGCAGCTTGTCGGAGCAACCAGGGCTTTTATCCGGAAACCTTTCCTGATTAAAAGTGTTATACATGGTACTTATGCTGCTTTTATTGCCTTATGCCTTCTGTTCGGTATGCTTTATTTTGTCCAAAAGGAATTCAAAGAAGTTATTGGTTTTCAGGATGTACAAATTTTGATAATGTTGTTTTTACTGGTTTTGTTTTTAGGCATTATACTGAATTGGATATGCACTTTTTTTGCATTACGGAAGTTTTTAAGACTTCAGGAAGATGAATTGTATTATTGATAGTTTGTAACTGATAGGTGTGTTGAGAGGAGAAAATGTTATACGTTATATGTTATACGTTATATGTTAATGATATGGCAAAATTTTAATTACTCCAGTATTCAATGTCAGGTGGAAACACCTGACATCATGTAATAAAATCTTTACAAAAGAAATGAAGGAGGGTATTTGGGATGATACATTCTAACAACTTAAAAAGGATTAATGGTGAATTTTCACGTTTAAACTTATATTCCATTATTCCATTATTCCAACATTCCATTATTCCAATGTTCCAAGATAACTATGCATTATCCTGAAGAACCTAAAAAATTCTATTATACCTATTTATAATGGCAGCTAAAAAGAAAGAAGATAACATGAAACCTAACTTTGCTCTAAGCAAAGAAAATTATATTTTACTGATCATCGGATTTGTTATTATCATTATAGGGTTTTTATTAATGATTGGAGGCAAGTCAGAAAACCCGAATGAATTTAATCCTGAAATTTTTAGCTTCAGGAGGATTACACTGGCACCCTTAATTGTGCTCTTCGGTTTCGTTTTTGAGATTTGGGCGATAATGAAAAAACCGAAAGAGTGAGTAAATGAGTTGGATAGAAGCTTTAATACTAGGTTTGGTACAGGGCCTGACTGAATTTCTTCCTGTGAGTAGCAGTGGGCATCTCGAGTTGGGGAAATACTTCCTGAATATTGAATCCGGTAATAGTCTTGCTTTTACTGTTGCCGTTCATGGTGCAACGGTTTTAAGTATTTTAATCGTCTTCCGGAAAGACATTATTTGTTTACTGAAAGGATCCATAACTTTCAAATGGAATATGGAAAATCAATATATTCTTAAAATTATTATTTCCATGATTCCGGTTGGAATTCTCGGATTGTTTTTTCAGGAAAACATTGAAAAATTCTTCACGGAAAATATCCGCTTCGTAGGGAGTATGTTGGTTGTAACCGCAATATTACTGGCATTATCCCACTTTGCTCGTGCGAAAAATAAGAAGTTGAATTATCTTGATGCATTTATCATCGGTCTTTCACAAGGTTTTGCTGTATTGCCTGGTATTTCCAGATCAGGTGCAACAATAGTTACCGGTTTATTACTGGGAATCAAGAAAGAAGAAGTTGCGAAGTTTTCTTTTTTGATGATAGTGATACCTGTAATTGGAGCCAATCTCAAAGATGTATTTTCCGGTGATTTTACAGATGCAGCAGGTGTTGGTCTTATACCAATAGTTATCGGGTTTTTTACTGCCTTTATTTCCGGCTTGTTGGCATGCAAGTGGATGATAAATCTTGTTAAAAGAGGAAAATTGGTTAATTTTTCCGCCTATTGTTTTTTGCTCGGTTTAATCTCAATTCTTTTAGGGTAACCCTTCAGGAATCATGGATATAAATGAAACTGCTGATTTTCAGACAGGAAAAGTTTTGGTATTGATTAAACCCATCGGTTGGACATCATTCGATCTTGTTAAGAAAATCAAGAATATAATAATAAGAAGGTTAGGTTATAAGAAGATCAAAGTAGGACATGCAGGAACGCTCGATCCTTTAGCTGATGGTTTAATGATTTTGTGTACAGGAAAAGCAACAAAGGAAATAAGTAATTATCAGCAATTGGATAAAGAGTATATTGCAACACTGGAATTTGGAAAAACAACTCCTTCATTTGATCTTGAAACGCCTTTTGATAAAACATATAATATAACCCACATAAACAGGGATAAGATCATAAAAAGCCTTGAAAAGTTTATTGGTGAAATTGAACAGGTTCCTCCCATCTTTTCGGCCAAAAACATTAAAGGGAAAAGAGCCTATCATTTTGCAAGAAAGGGTGAGAAAATTGAGCTAAAACCAAATAAGGTAATTATACGGCAGTTGGAATTGATAAATTTTGACCTTCCATTCATTGAAATCAGGGTTCTGTGTAGTAAGGGCACTTATATACGGGCTCTGGCCAGGGATTTAGGTAAAATATTGGAAAGCGGAGCCTACATAACCCGTTTAACCAGGACAAAAATTGGTACTTATAAAATAAAAAATGCACTTACGATAAGAATTTTTGAAGAAAAGTTAAATAAAATAAAACAAAAGTGATTTTTTTACGTATATAGGTACTGCTTTTTGAAAAGTAACAATTTAAATCGTTTTAACCAGTATGAAGTTATCGCAATATAAGTATCATTTACCTGATGAATTAATTTCAAAGTATCCGACAAAGAACAGGGACGAATCCCGCTTATTGGTTATACACAGGGATACAAAGGAAATTGAGCACAAGGTTTTTAAGAATATAATTGAGTATTTTGAAGATAAGGATGTTATTGTATTTAACAATACCAAGGTATTTCCTGCACGATTGTACGGGAATAAGGAAAAAACGGGTGCTGAAATTGAGGTGTTTTTATTGAGGGAGTTGAAACGGGACCAAAAATTATGGGATGTTTTAGTCGATCCTGCACGGAAAATAAGAATTGGGAATAAACTGTACTTTGGGGAAAATGATATCTTGGTTGCAGAAGTAATTGATAATACTACTTCAAGAGGCAGAACACTGAGATTTTTATTTGATGGTTCTTATGAGGAATTCAAAAACATACTGTATAAACTTGGGGAAACGCCTCTGCCCAGATTTATACGAAGAAATGTAGAACCTGAAGATAAGGAAAGATATCAAACCGTTTATGCAAAACACGAAGGAGCAGTTGCTGCCCCAACTGCCGGTCTGCATTTTAGCAGGGAATTATTAAAGAGGCTTGAGATTAAAGGAATTGAATTTGCTGAAATCACATTACATGTAGGATTGGGAAATTTCAGATCAGTTGAAGTGGAAGATCTTACAAAACATAAAATGGATTCGGAACAAATAATCATTTCCGATAAAGCCACGGAGATTGTTAACGCTGCAAAAGACAGGAAAAATAATATTTGTGCTGTTGGAACAACCGTTCTTCGAACATTGGAAAGTTCGGTTTCAACACAGGGTTATCTGAACCAATTTGATGGATGGACAAACAAGTTTATTTTTCCCCCTTATAAATTTATTGTTCCAAACAATATGATTTCTAATTTCCATTTACCTTATTCTACACTTCTGATGATGGTTTCGGCTTTTGCAGGTTATAGATTTCTTTTTGAAGCTTACCGTGTTGCAATAAAGGAAAAATACCGGTTTGGAACTTACGGAGATGCAATGCTAATACTGTAGTCATTCGCTACGCGTCATTCAATGGTCATTAGCTCGCTATGTTATTCGCTACCCACATGCAGGCACACAATCCCGCTCATGAGGTTTTCGCTCTCAAATTCGCTCAAACGTTCGCTCGCGTCATTCGCTCGCGTCATTCACTCGCGTCATTCACTCACTTCGTTCGTGTCATTTATTCGCTTCTCTCATGTAATTAACTCGGGCTTCGCCCTCGCGTCATTCGGTTGACATTCAATTGTTTTACATTTATCTTGATGGTCATTAGGTTGTTATTAGTGTCTTAATTCTAATATTCGTGTATTTTTTGGCAGAAAATCACAAAATACAAATCACAAAAATCAAATAAATACCAATATTTAATCTCCAAATTCCAAACTTAAAAGAATGATTTTAAAATTTTGAATATTGT
>JAUWBB010000016.1 GCA_030605195.1 Bacteroidota bacterium | reverse complement strand
GGATATCCGGAAAATCGGCCAGTTAAAAGACGGTGAAGAAGTTATCGGCAACCGTTGCAGGGTTAAGATTGTTAAGAACAAGCTGGCTCCCCCGTTTAAAAAGGCCGAATTCGATCTCCTGTTTGGAGTGGGAATTTCAAAAACCGGAGAGATCATCGATCTGGGTATAGATTTTAACATCATTAAAAAAAGCGGTTCCTGGTTTAGCTATGGAGACACAAAATTAGGCCAGGGTCGGGAAGGCGTCAGACAAATCCTGGCTGATAATCCGGACCTCTTTGAAGAAATTCAAGTAAAGATCGTTGAAGCGCTCAACACTTCAACAAAAAAAAAAGAGACTCTTGAAAGCTAAATAGTTACATATCCTTAATTATGGTACGCAATATCTCAATTCTGGTTTTCCTGGTAATCCTTTGTTCCTGTACATCAAATAATCAGAAAGAAAAACAAGGTCTTGAACCGGTATTTTCAAGTGAACTTACAGCCGAAGAAATTGAAGGGGGTAGAATGACCGCTGAAATTTTATGGAAATTCGGACGGGTTCATGAAGCCCAGGTATCTCCCGACGGTAAAAATATACTGTATGGATTGACAAGATATGACCCGCCGACAAATGAAAGCAATACCGATATTTATCGGATCCCTGTTGAAGGAGGTGACCCCGTTCAAATCACATCGTTCAAGGGACATGAATTCAATCACCGGTGGCATCCGTCAGGAAACAAAATTGGCTTCTTATCAGAAGAAGGAAGAACGGTTCAGATCTGGGAAGTTGCCATGGACAACGGAAACCCAAAACAGATATCAAACATAAAAGATGGAATAAACGGCTTTGAATATTCTCCAACCGGCGAAAAAGTTTTTTATATCAAAAATGTAAAACTGGATAAAACCCCGAATGACTTTTACCCGGACCTTCCATTGGTAAACGTACGAATAATCAATAACCTGATGTACAGGCACTGGAATACCTGGCACGACTATGCTTACAGTCATATTTTTGTTGCAGACTATTCGGATGGAAACATACAAGAAGGAAAGGACATCATGGAAGGAGAAACATTTGATTCTCCTATGTCTCCCTATTTCGATCAATCGGAAATATCATGGAATCCGGATGGTAAATTTATTGCATATACGTGTAAAAAATTAACCGGGAAAGAATACACCCTAAGCACCAACTCGGATATTTATTTATATAATCTTGAATCAGGTGAGACACAGAATATTACTGAGGGAATGCCGGGGTATGACAAATATCCGGTATTTTCTCCTGACGGAAAGAAGATTGCCTTTCGAAGTATGGAAACACCAGGTTACGAGTCGGACAAAGACAGACTTTTTTTGTATGATCTAATTACCGGAGAGAAAGAATATTTAACAGAAAATTTCGATGAGAGTGTTTCTTCACTGAAATGGGATAAAGAGGGCAGCAGTATTTATTTTATCAGCGGAATAAAGGCAACCTTCCAAATGTATAAGATCGATGTCGAAACAAAAGAAACAGAGCAAATTACGCATGGTGTTCACAATTACAACTCACTATGTCTTGCCGGAGAATATTTAGTGGGAGAAAAAATGTCTATGTCAATGGCGACCGAAATTTTCAGCGTTGATAAAAAAACGGGTGCGGAAAAACAGCTTACTTTTACTAACCGGCATATTTATGACCATATTGAAATGGGGAAAGTTGAGGAACGATGGATAAAAACAACCGATAATAAGGAGATGCTGGTATGGATTATCTACCCTCCTGAATTTGACCCTGGTAAAAAATACCCTGCTATTTTGTATTGTCAGGGAGGTCCTCATGGTGCAGTCAGTCAGTTTTTCTCTTTCCGTTGGAATTTTCAAATGATGGCAGCACACGATTACGTTATCGTTGCTCCAAACCGGAGGGGCTTGCCTACCTTTGGAACGGAATGGAATAATCAGATTTCAGGCGATTATGGCGGACAAAACATGAAAGATTACCTGAGTGCCATTGATGCAATGAAAATAGAGCCTTTTATTGATGAAGACCGATTGGGGGCTGTTGGAGCGAGTTATGGAGGATTTTCAGTATTTTGGCTGGCAGGCCATCACGAAAAAAGATTCAAGGTATTCATTTCCCATTGCGGTATCTTTAATTTCGAAAGCATGTACGGTGCTACCGATGAATCTTTTTTTGTCAATTATGATCTCGGTGGCGCATACTGGGAAAAAGAAAACCAAACAGCACAAAAATCATATGCCACTTCCCCTCATAAATATGTTCAAAACTGGAATACCCCAATATTAATTATTACCGGAGCTAATGACCTCAGAATCCCTTATACAGAAAGTTTACAGGCTTTTAATGCAGCACAATTGCGGGGAATACCAAGCCGGTTATTGTTCTTTCCTGAAGAAACCCATTTTGTTCTTAAGCCCCAGAACAGCATTTTGTGGCAACGGGAATTTTTTAGCTGGCTTGATAAATATCTGAAATAATATTTAAAAGGCTAAGGTGAATTGGCTATTTATCTGGCAAAGGTGGTGAAGAGGAATGGTTGAGTAGTTAAAAATTTCAGGTTTCACATTGTGCCAAAGGGATATCTATTGCACATGTTTCGGGTTTTTTATTTCTGGTTCAAAATAAATTAACAATTAAAATCATTTGTGAAATTACTTTGTTAATTCAACTGACACACCCCTTACAGCCGCACCATCCCTCGCACTCCCCTCTCGCTCGCCCACTTGCCCTGTGAAACAACAACTTCGTTGCTCCTGCTACGCAGGGTTTCGCGGGATAAACAATGTAACAATTTAGCAATTTAACAATGTCAACTACTGCCTCCTGCCACTTAATCACGTTCTCATCAACCTTAATGCTCTTTCGATTTTTCCCTCAATAGGAAGCCGGCCATCCAACCAATGGATTTTTACCCCTTTCCGCTCCATTCCCCTAAACCATGTCATTTGCCTTTTGGCAAATTGATGTATTGCCGTTTCCAGTTTAGTAAACATCTCCTCACGGGAAAGTTTCTGCAACAAATACAATGTAATGTATTTATATTCAAGCCCATAATATATTAGTGTTTCCGAAGAAACACCGCTATTCATCAGCGATTCAACCTCCTCAACCATACCGTTTTTTAACCGGTCTTTCAATCGCTCCGTAATCCTTTTTCTCCGGTCTTCTCTGTCAAACCTAATCCCTATAATTAAAGAATTAATTTCAGGATTTTTTGTTTCAGCTTCCGGGTGTTGTTTATAATATGTTTCTATTTCAATCGCCCTGATTAATCTTTCCCTTGAAGAGGTATCCGTAACATTGTGTGGCTTTTTAAAAGAAGCAAGAATTTTGGTAAGGCTTGACATGGATTCTTTTTCAAGCTGTTTTCGCAAATCAGGGTTAACGGGGACATATATTAACCGGTAACCTTGCAATACACTATCAACATACATACCTGATCCCCCGCAAAGGACAGGGATTTTTTTTCGGTTGGTTATTTCACGAAATGCTTTACAAAAATCCTGCTGGAATTCGTAAACACTGTATTTATATCCGGGCTTTGTAATATCGACAAGGTGGTACGGAATATTTTTCCCGTTTACTTTATAATCGGAATAATCCTTACCTGTGCCCAGATTCATTCCCTGATAAACTTGTCTTGAGTCACCACTAATGATCTCTCCATTGATCTTACCCGCCAGGTGAGCAGCAAACCTGGTTTTACCCGATGCCGTAGGACCTAATACTGTAATTAGATTGTATCTTGTTCCCTTCTTTGTAAAAGACATTTTAAATTATAATTAGAGTTTGTCCATAAAGTAGAAACAAATCGAATAATTATTAATAAATAACTAAATTTAATTAAATTTGTATAAACTAATCTAAAACTGATAAAAAATGGATTTTAACTCTATTTTCACACGCGTAAAAAATTTCCTTATACAACCTGCAACCGAATGGGAGATAGTAAAAGGTGAGACATCCGATAAAAATGCTGTCTTAAAAGACTATGCCCTGCCGTTAATCATCCTGGTAGCTATCGCCAGCTTTTTAGGAGGATTAATTTTTACTCGTTTCGGATTGTCTATCGGGTATGTTGTAACACAAGCTGTAATTGCTTTCATCGTTGCATTTCTGGGAATTTATATTTCAGCTATTGTGATTAATGAACTGGCATCAAGTTTCGGATCAAAAAAAGACATCAATGCTGCATTTAAACTGGTAATTTATTCATTTACCCCGGTTTTTATTGCCCAGATTGTTGCCAATTTAATTCCTCCACTCTACTTCGTTGCTATTTTTGGGCTCTATATGATCTACCTTCTTTGGATTGGATTGGGCTCCCTAATGGGAACACCTGAAGACAAAAAAGTAGGGTACGTTGTTGTATCGGCACTACTTATATTTGTTATATATGCCTTGTTGACATTTTTTCTTGGTTTAATTTTAACCACGATTTTTGTTACTTCCAGTGCTGCCGGTGTTTTATGATCTATTCACTGCCATCTAAAATATTAATTAACTTGCATCATTCCTAACATAGCACTTTTGCTACAAACAAGAAATTACTGCTGCAAGTTACAGGTAAAAAATTCTTTCCAGCCTGCAATCTGCCTTCCCGTCTCCCGAGGCTTCGGGACAGGCGTTAGGTGGGTATTTCGAATATTTTGAGACAACATGTTGATAAAGTTTTTAACCTAAGTGCCTAACTGGTGAGTGGGAAAATAAGTATAAAAAACAGAAAGGCTTATTTTCAATATGCTTTTCTAGAGAAGTATATTGCCGGCATACAACTTACCGGAACGGAGATAAAGTCAGTCCGTTCAGGAAAAATCAGCCTTGTGGATTCATATTGCCATTTCATTAACAATGAGCTTTGGGTAAAGGGAATGCACATTGCAGGGTATTCACGGGGAGGTCATTATAATCATGACCCGAAGAGAGAAAGGAAATTGTTGTTACAAAAACGAGAATTAAACAAATTACAAAGGAAAACGAAGGAAACCAGTCTAACCATAATTGCCATCAGATTGTTTATTAACGACAGAGGACTTGCAAAATTGGAAATTGCCCTGGCAAAAGGGAAGAAAGAGTATGATAAGAGAGAAGACATTAAGCAAAAAGATATAAATAGGGAGATAGACAGATTGAAAAAGTCTGATTACTAAATAGAGTCTGTCTATAAACTTAAATTTTTAGTTATAAATATGAAAATCACAAACATCAAGCACCAAATTACAAATAAATCACAATGCTCAAAAACTCAATTATCTAAACTGTTTCGGTAATTTAACATTTGGATTTTGAAATTTATTTGTTTTTTGAAATTTGCTATTTGGTGCTTCATTTATGAAAATCTTTGACTTTATGGACAAACATTAAATAATTCTTTTGTAATGGCTTTTTATTTGAACCATCTTTGATTTGTTAATTCCAAAGCCCGCTTAACAGGAATTCTTTTCCCTTCCTGATATGCACAAATGAATGCTTCGGTAATTCCTGAATTTCGCTGTATCTGAAGTAAGTGTTCCTTGGCCCGGGCATATTGTTTATAGGATCCTATTATATATTTATTTAAACTATTTTGAAATTCAGTATATATCTGTCCCTGGATATTGTTGGATTTGAAAAAGCTATCTCCCTTAATGGGTTTACTGGTTGCTATGATTTGAATCCTGAAAAATATCCCGGTTTTGTTTACCGGGTCGGATTCAATTAATTTTTGCAGTAATACGGGCTTTGTTTTTTCTGATTCGGATTTTTGGATATGTTCGATAATTGAGGCTAAATCCAGACTCTGACTATTGGCAAGATTGATATCTTTTTCGATCACCGGAATCCGGATAGAAGAGCCATAATCCATATATGAATAATATCCTTCAATGGAACCGTCCCTTAATTTTTGGCCTGCTTCGGAAATAATTTTATATGTAACGACAAAAAGCGGATCCTCGGGCAATGTCATCCAAAGGAATTTAGTAATACCTGATTTACAAGAAAAAATTGCATTTGCATCCTGTATATTTTCGGCAATAAATCCAACCGGAATCACTTCTTTCAAACGGGCCAGCTTTTCGGTTTTACCCCTGCTTATCAGCAGGTTTACTATCCATCCGTCACCCGATTGTGTGAGGAAAGGTTTTTGACGATAGCAACCAATAGCTAGTGATTCTGTAGTACTTTTCAAAGGTTCATCCTTAGTAAAATTATTAACATCTACCATTAGGGCCTCATCCACTTCCAGTGATGGCAGTATTTTTATCGTATGTTTGGTTAACTCTAACTCCCCTTTATTAAGTTCTATTTCAACAGTAATATCTGATCCGGCCCGGATATGTTCAGGAACATTCAGTTTGATGTTGACTTCCCTGGTAAAGGAAGGACATTCAAAATAAAGAAAAACCAAAATAATAAATATATATCCCCTGACCATTTTAAAAAATAAATATAGGCGTTTAGGTCGCATATTTAAAACGTATCGTAATTTACTCTCCGCCTCCCGATAGTTATCGGGAAGGCGGATCATGCGATCTCCCCGATAGCCATCGGGGCTTAGTTCAATGTTCTGAGGTTTACAAACAATTAAAAAATAAAAATTAAAAAAATCAGTGTATTCCGTGGAAAGGAAACAGACTGTCATAAAATGTAATATGTTACCTGCCAGCCGGCATGCTGGTATGTTAATTGTTAGATGTTAATTGTTAGATTCTTTGTACTGGATACTAGTTTTAATACTCTAATCTAAATAAAAGGCTATAGCCCATAATCTTGTTTGTTTTTTAATTTTGCAACTTACTCGTCTGACCACTAAGATGTTCAAATTTATTATTTTATCTCATTATTAGCATAATATTTTAAATCTAATCATAAAGTTAAACAGTAGTAGTGGTCTGACGAGTATCAAAAAAACGATGACTAAATACTGAATGGTTGCTTAATTTTTAATTGTTATTTAGATGTTTTGCTTGAAATTGATCCTGAAATCTTTTTAAGCTCACCTGATTCATTAACCAAATATTTTCCTGTTTCTTTATGTCGAATGTGATGACGCTTTGGTCACACCCTGACTAAAACGTCAGGGTTAAATAAAAAATGTTAAAGTTGTTTTCGCGTTACAACCATCTTGTTCCGTTCTGCTGTTTCAATTGATTTTACAAAGATGGAACCTAATTCACCACATTCTTTTATATGATGTCAGGTATTTCCACCTGACCTTGAATACTGGAGTAATTAAAATTTTGCCATATCATTAACTGTCGGATGGAAACATCCGACAGCATAGTAAACGATGAATCATTTTTAGACCGACTTTATTATTTATCATTTGGCCCGATAGCTATCGGGATCGAAATTTTGCCGAAGGCATCCCTTTGGGAGAAATTTATTTCTGAAAATTATTTTCTTACCGCGACTATCAATCCGTCAGCTGACGGAAACTATAAAACAATCACACCAATTTACAAAGTTAGATTTAATTATTGAATTTGTGCGATCTAAACGCCTATACCTATAAAAATAATTAGTATTATGATGCTATCAGTAATTTTAATACAATGATAAGAACATAGCTTCGCGAATTTCATCAACAATTATCTTTTGGAATGACAGTCATCTTTTCTCGATATTTTAAATTTCAAAAGTTCGGACTTAACAGGTATTTCGAATAGAATTGGTCAATCAGGTCAACCGCTTCGCAAGCTGTATCTACAAGAGAAAACAACTCAATATCTTTCTGGCTAATATTATGTTCATGCTCTAGCATCACCTCTTTTATCCAGGCTATCAATCCTTCCCAATAGGCAGATCCGACCAGAATAATCGGGAATTTGCCAATCTTATCGGTTTGGATAAGGGTAATCGCCTCAAACAATTCATCAAATGTTCCAAATCCACCAGGCAATACGATAAAGCCTTGTGCATATTTCATAAACATGACCTTGCGGACAAAAAAATGGTCAAAAGTAATCAGTTTATCAGGATCGATAAATAAATTTGCTGCTTGTTCGAACGGCAGGTCAATATTGATCCCAACCGATCTTCCTTTACCTTTTTTTGCACCCATATTTGCTGCTTCCATAATACCCGGCCCGCCACCGGTAATAACTCCATATCCTCTTTGAGTTAATTCAAATGCAATGTCTTCAGCAAGTTTGAAATATTTATTATCCGGTGTGGTTCGCGCTGATCCAAATATGGAAACACATGGCCCAATACGCGCCAGCTTTTCAAATCCTTCAACAAATTCTGAAAGAATTTTAAATATTCTCCAGGAGTCGGATGTTTGAATTTCATTCCATGTTTTTTGCTTCAGCGAATGTCGTATTTTGTCGTCTTTTGTATCCATAAAAACGAATGTTAATAATTGAAAATAGCAATTTTAGTACAATATTTAAAGAGTATAGCTTCACAAATTTAAATTATAATTCAGGAAACTACTAAATTTGGATGTTTGCTTTACCAGGTTAAGGCTAAGGCTAAGGTAGGTAAAAAGGTGTTAAGGAATGCAAGGCGAGTAATTTCCGATACGTTAAAATCACAACCCAAGTTCTTTAATCAGAAATGATGAAGTATAACTGTTCATTTCCCCGGCGATTTCTTCCGGAGTTCCCTCAGCTATAATTTCTCCGCCATTCTTCCCTCCTTCCTTGCCTAAATCGATTATGTAGTCTGCCACTTTAATAACATCCATATTATGTTCAATGATGATTACGGTATTCCCCCTGTCCACAAGGCTGTTTAAAACCTTCAGAAGGACCCTGATGTCTTCAAAGTGCAAACCAGTTGTAGGTTCATCAAGGATATAAAGCGTTTTGCCAGTATCACGTTTTGCCAGTTCAGCAGCCAGTTTCACCCTTTGTGATTCGCCTCCTGAAAGGGTTGTAGAAGGCTGTCCCAATCTCACATAACCTAACCCAACGTCCTGAAGTGTTTTGAGCTTATGGTTAATAAAATAGATATTTTCAAAAAATTCAACGGCCTGGTTGATCGTAAAATTCAACACATCACTAATTGATTTACCTTTGTATTTAACCTCCAGCGTTTCACGGTTATACCGTTTACCGTTACATTCTTTACATTTTACATATACATCGGGTAAAAAATTCATTTCAATGGTCTTTACACCGGCTCCCTGGCAGCCTTCACACCTGCCCCCTTTCACGTTGAAGGAAAAGCGGCCGGCTTTATACCCACGTATTTTTGCTTCAGAAGTTTGTTCAAATAGTTTTCTTATGTCAGAAAAAACACCGGTATATGTTGCAGGGTTGGATCTTGGTGTTCTGCCAAGAGGAGACTGGTTAACTTCGATAACCTTATCAACATATTCAATTCCTTCGAGCTTTTCATAAGGCAAGGGTGTTATATTCGATTTATAGACTTGTCTTGATAAAATGGGATGTAAGGTTTGGTTAACCAAAGAGGATTTCCCACTCCCTGAAACTCCCGTAATACAGATAAAATTCCCGACAGGAAATCTGGCGTTGATATGTTTAAGATTATTACCGGACGCCCCTTTTAAAACCAGGAATTTCCCGTTCAGCACACGCCGTTTTTCAGGCACTTTAATTTCCAATTCGCGGGTTAAGTACTTTGCCGTCAGGGTGCCGAATTTTTTTATTTCTCCGGGCGAGCCCTGTGCAACAATTTCTCCACCATGCCGCCCTGCCATTGGTCCCATATCAATTACATGATCCGAGGCGAGAATCATTTCTTTATCGTGTTCAACAACAATAATCGAGTTACCTGCATCCCTTAATTGTTTTAAGGCTCTAATAAGCCTGTGATTATCGCGTTGATGAAGTCCAATGCTAGGTTCATCCAGGATATACAATACATTTACCAATTGTGACCCTATTTGGGTTGCCAGGCGTATTCTCTGGCTTTCACCCCCGGAAAGACTTCTTGCTGTTCTGTCAAGAGAAAGATACTTTAGTCCTACATTCATCAGAAATTTTAGCCTGGAACGAATTTCTTTTAGAATTTCAAAAGCGATCAATCTTTGCTTTTCTGACAATTGGTCTTCGATGGTTTCGAACCATCCAAACAGTTCGCCAATGTCCATGTGTGCCAACCCGGCAATATTCTTTCCATTAATTCTAAAAAACAGTGTTTCCTTCTTCAACCTGTCGCCTTTACACTCCGGGCAGATAGTCTGTTTAATATAATGATCCGACCATCTTCGATTCCGTTTTGAACCATTTTCAATGGATTGGTTTGAAACATAGTTTATTATACCTTCGAAACTCAGGAAATAATTAGATGATGCCCCGAGCGGGTTATTCAATAATTTAAACGACTCCTCTGAGCCATGTAAAATAGTATGAAGTGCCTCCCGGGGAATTTCATTTATAGGTTTATTAAGTGAAAAATTGTATTTACGGGCAATTGCCTCCAGTTGCCAGAAAATAAGTGAATTTTCATAGGGTCCTAACGGAACGATACCGCCATTTTTAATGCTTAAACCCGTGTTAGGTATGATTTTTTCAACATCAACTTCATTAATCGTACCCAATCCATTGCACTTATGGCAAGCACCCTGGGGTGAGTTAAAGGAAAAAGTAAAAGGAGCAGGTTCGTTATACGATATGCCGGTTGTGGGGCACATCAGCGACCGGCTGAAGTACCTTATTTCCCCGGCATCTTTATCCAACAGCATAATAACTCCTTTCCCATGATCCATCGCTGTTTTAACAGATTCCCGTAATCTTTTGTCATTATGAAGATCAACTAAAACTCTATCAATAACCATTTCAATATAATGAGTTTTATACCGGTCAACCCTGAGGCCATATGCCAATTCAGTAATTTCACCATCGATGCGGACATGTAAAAATCCTTTTCGCCTTATCTGTTCAAATAATTCTTTATAATGCCCTTTCCTTCCCTTTACAACCGGAGCCAAAACAATTATTTTTTTATTAAAATATTCTTCTTTTATAATTTGTATAATTTGCTCATCGGTATATCTTACCATTCTTTCCCCGGTTTCATATGAATAAGCAACAGCTGCACGGGCAAACAATAAACGCAGGAAATCGTATATTTCAGTTATGGTACCAACGGTTGATCTTGGATTTTTATTTGTGGTCTTCTGTTCGATTGAAATAACCGGGCTTAATCCTGTAATTTTATCTACATCGGGACGTTCCATACCACCTAAAAACTGTCTGGCATAGGCTGACAAGGTTTCCAAATACCTTCGCTGGCCTTCAGCATAAATGGTATCGAAAGCCAGGGAGGATTTGCCGCTTCCACTTAAACCCGTAATTACAGTAAATTTATTCCGTGGGATGGTAATATCGATATTTTTCAGATTATGAACGCGTGCTCCCAACACATTAATCCATTCCGATTCCGGAAGTCCGGTACCTGAACCAGGATCTTTACTCAATTCTGCCTTTCTGTTTTCTTTTATTTTACCGGGCATTTCCGTAATATCGGGTTCTTGTTCCTTTATGAGGTATTGTAATGAAATAGGTTTTTCCTTTTGTATTGCAAAGGGAAGGTTCTCTTAACCAGGGATTAAAAAACTTCAACATCTTATAGTTTGTTCCTAAATTCCTGGCAAAATCAGCAAAATCAGAAACAGCCGTATCGACTTTTACGGTAAAGGATGGTATTACAGGGTAGAGATCATTATCTCTTACCATAAAACCATATTTTTCAGGATCGTTTAATATGGTTTTAAAGGCTAATATTCTAAACAAATACCTGGCAGTTTCCTCATTAAGCAAAAGGTTGTAATATTCATTTTCCTTTTGGCGGGTTATTTGTTTTTCCAGCCCTTTTCTTCCATTATTATATGAGGCAGCAACCAATGTCCAGTTGCCATATTTCTCATATGACTCCAGCAAATATTTACAAGCTGCCTCCGTTGACTTTTCAATATGATATCTTTCGTCTACCTCCGAATTTACCTCCAATCCATAATCACGGGCTGTACCTTCCATAAATTGCCAATATCCAACAGCTCCTGCAGGAGACACTTCATTCATCAGGCCACTTTCCACAAGGGGTAAATATTTAAAATCATCCGGGATACCATGCTTTTCCAATATAGGTTCAATAACCGGGAAATATCTGTTCACTCTTTTCATGAACAGAATTGTCTGAGATTGCCAATATGTATTAATTAATAATTCCCGGTCAAGACTTTCACGGGTATCAAAATTTTCCAGGGGAACATTTTCCCCGGCAAACTCCAGACTTGCCGGAATGTCTAAAGCAAAAACAGCATATTTTTCCTTAAATTGTTTCTTGAACGATTCAGCATTCGGCTCTTCTCTATCAAAACCCAATAATAATATCAAAAAAATAACGCTGGAAGTAACCCATAACCAGAAGAACAAACGTGACTTAATGATTTTGGCAGTGGTTGCAAACATTCTGACCATCTTAATTGGAATAATTATTATTAAATGATTTTAAAACAGCAAAAGTAATGATTTTTAGAAAAAACAGAGAGGGTTAATTGAAAATAAGAAACAAGGTAGTGATCCGTAACAAACCGCAAATTCTAGAAATCATAACTCAACCCTGAAAAGATTCCGATTGAATATGGATGTGTATGGAGTAAAGCCCGCTTATTTACCGAATTCAAATAATACTTAAAGGTAGGTTCCAAATTTAGTGAAAGCTTATTACTTAGCCCATATTCAAAACTAAAACCAAATGTGCTGCTAAAATTGAATGTATAAATATCAGCCGTTTTTCCGATAGGGATTTTTTCATTATCGTGCCATACAAAAGCCTTATTGCCCATCAGAAAGTTTGTACTAAATCCACCCAGAAGTTGGAAATCCATTTTTTTATCAATAAGCTTGTATTTGAAGATCAGTGGTATTTCCAGGTATTCAAAATTCTGTACGATATCAGCGTTGACCGGTTTAATATTCGGTAATTGTTGAGGGGTAATAATAGGAATAACCCGGTTGGTTTTTTTATCAGTAAAAGTTACATCGGGTAAAGTTGACTCTATTTCACCGGTAGAATTTTTTATTATATAAACGCCTTCCCGATTGGCAACTGATCCATCGGGGTAAAACAGAATTTCATTGATCCTCTGTCCCATTCCGGAATAGTATATCCCTGAATGAATGGATAACCGGTTTCTTGGTGTAAACTGAATATTTACTCCTCCTGAAAATGCCAACAAAGCATCTTCCAGGTTATTATAAAATTCCTTAAACCTTTTCGACCCGCTTTGGGTGATATTCCTGAATGTATAAACCGGTGAAAACTGGCCTCCCACTGACCAGTGGGAGATATTTGTTATCAACTCCGTGTTCTCTGATTCAGTTAAATAACCGGAATAGGATTCCTCTTCCTTTGCCTGGCGAAGAGCCAGCGAATAATTGACCTTTAGTGGTTTGTAAAGATTAAACGGTTTAATTCGGGTTAATCTTGCCGGTCTTTCTCCGAAACTTATTCCTGTTTCAGATTCTGTACCGGTTTTATTTTGGCCGCTGATCCGGAATAAGCCTGGTGTGGACAAGTCTGTAATGTTTTGAACTTTCTGATTATCAACTTGTGTAGATATGCTTTCTAACTGTGTTAATTTTAACGCTGGTATTGTTTTCTCAGGTCCCAATTCAGTGATTTGCTGATTTTCGGTTGACAGATCGAATTTTTCCGGTAGTATTTTCTGAACGGTAGCAACCGGATTGGGTTTTATAAGGTTCGCTTGTTGTTCCTGATAAGGCTTAACATTTTCGGCAAGTTCCTTGATATCCGGTTTACTCCTGAATAATAATAAAGCTGATCCGGCAAGAATGAAAAAGGCTAATGAGGCAGCGGCCATATAGTATAGTACAGGTATTTTTTTCTTTCCGGTTTGTATGCTGCTTCTAATACCTTCCCATACATTAACAGGTGGATTAACCTCAATATCTCTTAATCCTGCTCTGAATAACTTGTCGATATTTGAATTCTCAAGTGTCATGAAACCTCCTTATTGGGAATCTTGCTATAGTGAAAAATCTTTTCCTGAAGAATCGTCCTTGCCCGTGATAGATTTGACTTGGATGTTCCTTCAGAGATATTTAATAAAACACTTATTTCTTTATGTGAATACCCTTCAATCGCATAGAGGTTAAATACCATACGATATTTAGGAGACAAGTCATGAATAAATTTCATGAGCTCCTGTGCTGACAAATCGTCAACTATATCAACTTTAATTATTTCCTCTCTTTTTTCAATCTCATCATCAAACCTGGCCAAATAATGTTTATCACGGCATTTCTCCAGGGCGGTATTAATCATAATACGCCTGAGCCAACCTTCGAAAGAACCTTTCTGACTATATTGATTCAGGTTAGTAAAAACACGTATAAATCCCTCCTGTAAAATGTCTTTGGCTTCTTCGTATTCATTTGCATACTGAAGGCATAGCCCAAACATTTTAGCGGAGAACGTGTTAAACAAAACTTCCTGATCTTCAGCGTTCCCGTCGAGGCATCCCTGAACAATATCGGATAAACTCTTTGCCAATTTTATTGATAAATTTCCTGATTTCTTATATAGTAAAATTACTAATAAAATTAACCGGACAAAAAACTTACCAATATATTTTTAAAAGAACCTTTAAACTACAGATGAAAAAACAAGTCAAAAGGTTGCGTTTACAACAAAACAGAAAAAACTTGAAACAGACGCAACCATTTTGATAAAAAAATGATCTTATACTAATACATGTTCTGGTAAATCTTATTAACTTGCTGAAATCGCTTCATAATAAATAATTTAAAGTTAGATTTGCAACGTTAACCCTGTTAATTCATTTTTATTCAACATTTGTTTATATGTCCGGTCTTTCAGTAGTAATCATAACATATAACGAGCAAGAGAACATCGAACGGTGCCTTTTATCAGTCCGGGATATTGCCGACGAAATTTTGATAATAGATTCGTACTCTGCCGACCGGACGGAAGAAGTTTGCAACAGACATAACGTAAGGTTTATCCGTCACAAATTTGAAGGGCATATTGAACAGAAAAACTGGGCTTTCGACCAGACAAAATATCACCGTGTATTATCTGTTGATGCAGACGAGGAGCTTTCAGAACAATTGATTCGTTCAATAGAAAAGGTCAAAAAGGATTGGAAGTACGATGGCTATTATTTTAACCGGTTAAACAACTATTGTGGTAAATGGATCCGGTTTGGAGGCTGGTACCCAGATAAAAAACTCCGGCTGGTGGATAAACGTAAAGGTGCCTGGGGGGGGGTAAATCCGCACGACAGATTTGAGCTTTACAATGGAATTGAGAGGTGTCATTTGAATGGAAACCTATATCACTATTCCTACAAATCCATTCCTGATCATATGGAGCAAATCAACAAGTATTCAGATATTTTTGCCATGGCATATCACAAAGAGGGAAGAACATCATCATATCTTAATATTATAGGAAATCCAACATGGAAATTTTTACGTAATTATTTCTTACGGTTGGGCTTCCTGGATGGTTTTTTGGGTTTGGTTGTAAATTTCAATATTGCCTACGAAACATTCCTTAAATATGTAAAACTCATGCAAATGAATAAGGAGTTCCCGAACAAGATAAAATTACGTTCAGCGTATTCACTTTTCCCAAAATCAAAGATTCAAAACAACAAAATCAAGGTGAAGAAATTAAAAACATATTAAATTGTCCATTTCCATCATGAAAAATCCATTTAAAAGAAATTCTACCAACGTAATACATTTTGATTTAGGCATTTTCATTATCTTTTTAATTGTTACCATCATCTTTATTATTGCTCTTATCCATGCTATAAAAACAGGATCCCTTTCGATACTAAGAATCGAACCCTGATTACAAAAGTCCTGGGAATGTTCTGGGAAATTTAACGGGTGAATGGTTTAAAAAACCGAATAAATTTTCCATGTGGAACAGACACACAAATCCTGGAATATCTGCTGGCCTCCTTTTTATTATCGCGGGTGAAAAAATTTAAGGAAACGCTGCCTATATAGTTGTCTAATAGTTCTTCCTCTGTCTTATTTACGATTACAAAGATACCTTTGGGAACCGACTCCTTGTAAAACTTTTCGGCCAGTAGTTTATGTTTCTTTAAAAATTGGATGTTCAATTCAATATCATGAATGGTTTTCCGTTTAAATTCTTCAACCGCCTTCTTTCCTTCTTTGGAAGTTAAAAGCTTGTATACCAATTGTTGTGCAAAAGCATTAACTCCATTATTTACATACAAAATACGTATCCCAAATTCTTCATTAAATTCCTTGTTTACAGAATGAACAAAACCAAGACGCTGACCACTTAATCCTACTGATTTACTAAAGCTTTCTACAATAATAACCTGGTTTAGTTTGAGCAATTCCTGATGCATTTTGTCCGAATCATCATAAAAAACTCTTCTGTACGGAGAGTCAAAAACCACAACCGTCCCTGAATCATTTAATTTGCGTACCAATTCCAATATGTTCACATCTGCATGTTTATCACCAAGTGGATTGTTAGGATCGCAGATGATCACTGCAGCACCTTTAATATTTTCAACATTCCCGCCGAGTTCTTTAAACGACTGATAAACTTCATATTCCTTGTTTCTTATCTTTAAGATATGGGCATACGCACCCCAGTAATAAGAAGGTAAATAAATGGTTTTAATGTCTAAAGTCTGAAAAATCAGATCCAATCCGCTCATCCCCCCGGCAGTAATAGTGATATTCCCTGGAATAGTCTTGTTATCGAAAAATACTTTGTTTACTGCTTCCTTTAATTCAAACATACCGGAATTGGGTGGATAAACCTGGATTGTATCCGAGTTAAAATCAATATTCTGAACTACCTGAGACAAATCGATAGGACATACTGCATTGATGCCCCTGTTAAGATACAGATACTCTTTTCCTGTTTCTTTACTTAATTGTTTGATTTTCTCACCAATGCCTACGATGGCTGAAAAGCGGGCTCCGCTTTTTTTTATCTTCATATAAATGAAATATTAAATTACAAATGAATCACTTCGCCATACGCAGCTGCAGCAGCTTCCACGATGGCTTCGGACATAGTAGGATGAGGGTGAATCGCTTTAATCATCTCATGTCCGGTTGTTTCAAGTTTCCTTGCAACAACTATTTCTGCTATCATTTCCGTCACATTCGCACCTATCATATGTCCGCCAATTAATTCACCATACCTGGATTCGAAAATCAGCTTGACGAATCCATCTTTATGCCCGGACGCACTGGCTTTACCTGAAGCAGTGAACGGAAACTTACCCACTTTTATATCATAGCCTGTTTCTTTAGCAGTTTTTTCCGTTAATCCAACGGATGCCACTTCAGGATAGGTATAAGTGCAAGCCGGAACATTACTGTAATCCAATGGTTGAGGATTCAAACCAGCTATCTTTTCTACACAGATAATACCTTCTGCAGAAGCAACATGAGCCAGGGCAGGACCATGAACAATGTCTCCGATTGCATAAATGTATTCTGCATTGGTTCGATAATAATCATCCACTTTTACTTTTCCATTTTCCAGTTCGATCTTCATTTCTTCAATGCCTAACCCTTCAAGATTTGGAATAATTCCAACCGAAGCCAGGACAATATCAGCTTCCTGATCTTCAACTCCTTTTGGCGTCTTAATTTTCACCTTGTTTTTCTCTCCGGCAATGTCCACCGATTCAACGGTTGAATTGGTTAAAACCTTAATTCCTGCTTTTTTAAATGACCTTCCCAACTGCTTTGACACTTCTTCATCTTCAAGGGGAACAACATTGGGCAATAATTCTACTAATGTTACCTCGGTTCCCATCGAATTGTAGAAATATGCAAATTCACTCCCAATGCTCCCTGATCCGATCACGACCATGGTTTTTGGTAAATCCTGCAAGGTCAAAGCCTCCCTGTATCCAATAATCTTTTTGCCATCTATTTTCAGGTTAGGTAGTTCGCGTGACCGGGCGCCTGTTGCCAAAACAATATGTTTAGCAGAATACTGCTCCTTTTTCCCATTGTTGTTCTCAACCTCAACTGTCGTATTACCTGTAACTTTCCCGGAACTCTGAATATGGTCAATTTTATTCTTCTTGAAAAGAAATTGGATGCCTTTGCTCATCCCATTTGCTACTTCACGACTTCGGTAAATTACCTTTTTAAAGTCAAGTTCAATTTCCCCTTTTATATTAATACCATAATCGCCTGAATGTTTAACGTAGTCAAAGACCTGGGCACTTTTTAATAAAGATTTTGTAGGAATACAACCCCAGTTAAGACAAACTCCTCCCAATTCAGCTTTTTCAACAACTCCCACTTTCATACCCAATTGTGAAGCCCTGATGGCAGCAACATAACCACCCGGACCACTTCCTATAATTATAATGTCATAATTCATCGTCAAATCGTTTTTTAAATCTGAAAAAATATCTACAGGACTGAGACAATTTTTTCAGGAAGTTATAAGTCAGTCCCGAAAAACAAGATTACAAAAATAATCTATTTTTCGTAAATCAGTTTTTTAATCCATTTGTACTGAACGATACTTGTCAGACGACTCACCTGCCCTGCCCAATTCTCCGGTAATAGAGAGTTGAACCGGCATAACTGCTCAGGCAAGTGAACAAACCTGTTGCAGTTGACTGACGAGTTTAACAAATTCTGTTAAAATTTTACTATTTTTAATTTTAGTTCATTTTAGTGTCTTAATTCTAATATTCGTGTATTTTTTGGCAGAAAATCACAAAATACAAATCACAAAAATCAAATAAATACCAATATTTAATCTCCAAATTCCAAACTTAAAAGAATGATTTTAAAATTTTGAATATTGTAT
>JAUWBB010000004.1 GCA_030605195.1 Bacteroidota bacterium | reverse complement strand
CCTTGTTTATGAGAATTATTCTTATCTTTATTCATGGGAAAGATTTGTTTGTTTTTTATAACTCAAAGATACTATATATCAATGAGATAACCAATATTTCTTTCCCATATTTTTGTTTTTTATGAATTATTCAGGCTAAATATTCTTAAAAATATAAAATCAAAGAAGGGAGTGAAAAAAGTTTTATTTATTATCTTTATAATACTACCCAAAATTAGGACCACTGGTTAAGTTGAAAATTTTGAATTAATTTTAACCAGTGAATCATGAGAAAAACAAGGAGAAAATTTTCAGGGGACTTTAAGGCCAAAGTTGCCATTGAGGCGCTCAAGGAGCGAGAATCTATGGCAGAATTATCAAAACGTTTTGAGGTACATCCGAACATGATTAGTAAGTGGAAGCAAGAGTTCGTTGAGCGATCAAGCGAGTTATTTGATAAGAAATCCGATGCTGAAGCAGAAGTAGATACAGAGAAGCTTTATGCCAAGATCGGGCAGTTGGAAATAAAGAACGACTTTTTAAAAAAAAGCTTAAAGAAGATCGGACTATGATTCAACATCGTGAACTTGTTGATAACCAACATATTTTAAGCGCCAGGCGACAATGTGATATTTTATCTGTTCACAGGAGTGGATTATATTACAAGTCCCAGGGAGAGAGAAATGAGAATCTGATGATTATGCGCATGATGGATATACATTATCTGGATCATCCTACTGCTGGAGTGCTGAGGATGCAGGACCATCTGCTAGGTCAGGGATATACAGTAAACCATAAGAGAGTCCGGAGATTACTCCGTCTGATGGGTTTAATGGCCATCTATCCGAAGAAGAATCTCAGTAAGTTGGGACATAAGAAATACATTCATCCCTATTTGTTGAAGGGTTTGAAAATAAATCGACCAAATCAGGTGTGGGCTATCGACATAACGTATATCCCCATGAAGAATGGATTTCTGTATTTACCGGCTATAATTGACATATATAGCCGGTATATTGTTGGATGGGGTCTATCTAATACTCTTGAAGCCGAAGCTTCCTTGTCTGTCCTGAAACAGGCTGTTAAAGAATATGGGAAGCCTAAGATCATCAACTCTGATCAGGGAAGCCAGTTTACCTGTAGTGAATGGGTAGAACACTTGAATACCGAGGATATCAAGATCAGTATGGATGGCAAGGGTAGAGCTATTGACAACATCTTTATTGAGAGGTTCTGGAGATCTTTGAAATATGATTATGTATACCTGCATCCTGCTAAAGACGGAGTAGAGCTTTACCAGGGATTGAAGAAGTATTTCAACTATTACAATCACGAACTGCATCATCAGGGTATTGGAAGAAGTATCCCTGCGGAATTGTACAGAGTTGCGGCATAGATATTAACAGGAAATGGATTTATTAACAAAAGAAAAAAGTAAGCAAAAAAGAAAAGGTGTTAATAACCAGAATAACTCTACGAGTTATTTACGGTTATATAACACAGGGTTTCATCATCATAAGAATGATAAAAATCAACTAAGAAAAGACCAATAGTGGTCCTTGGAATAGGTAGTACTTTACTTATATTTAAAACAGGACACATTATATTAGTAAAACTTAGCGAAATAAAATATTATAGAGTGATAAAAATTTACTTTCAATTCTAATATGTTATTGATTACTAAAAAATTGCTGAAATACCATTCAACATAAATTAGTTTAAATAATAAGATTAAAAGTATTATTTTTAAACTTTAAAATAATATTTTTACTTAGTAAAAAAAATACTTAAATAAAATGAATACAGAAATAATATCCATATCAATAGATAATCTTGTTTTTGATTCTGAAAATCCAAGATTGCCTGAGAATCTTCGCAGAAAGAAAAATGACTCAGATTATGAAAACTCAGTATTGGAATGGATGCTACAATTTGAAAATATTACTGAATTGATGGGATCTATTGGGGAAGAAGGTTATTTCCCAGCAGAACCTATTTTAGTTGTACCAAAGGATGAGGGGAAATATGAGGTTGCTGAAGGAAATAGAAGGCTAACAGCTGTGAAACTTCTAAATAACCCAGAACTAGCAACAAAGAAGAAAAAAACAATAGAAGAGATTTTAAATGAAGCTAAAACTGAAAATATACCTCAAGAAATTCCTTCAATAATTTTTAATAAGCGAGAAGATATTATAGCTTATTTAGGATACAAACATATAACAGGTGTACAAGCATGGGATTCATTGGCTAAGGCAAAGTACTTGCGTCAATTAAAAAAAACAATTCCCCAAGGAGATTTTTATGGGCAATGCAAAATTTTGGCCAAAATAATAGGCAGTAAAGCTCATTACGTTAGGCTACTATTAATTGGAGTAGATATCTATATAAAAATTGAAGAAGAAGAATTTTATGATATATCTAATCTTAGAGAAGAAAGATTTGATTTTGGAGTATTTTATACTGCTTTACATAGAGAAAATATTGGTAAATATATTGGGATTGATCTTGAATCGGAGGAACCTATTAAACATTTAAATCAAGAAAAGTTAAAGGATGTAACAAGATGGATATTTGAAAAAAATACTGAAGGCTTTACAAGGTTAGGAGAATCAAGAAACCTGCCAAAGTTAAATAAAATTTTAGACGAAGAATTTCCTAAAGCTTTACAAGCCTTCAAAGAAGGTAAAACTCTTGATGAAGCCTCTCGATTAACAGTTTATCCTCGTGAAATATTTCAAGAAAACATAAATGACTCATTATCTTATTTAGAAATAGCAAGGGATTATTCTCATTTGGTAGATAAACCAACAGATATTCAGGCCGATACATTAGAACAAATTTACAGACTAGCCAAGGATTTGTATCAGTTGGTTAATTCAAAATTGATTAATCTTGAATCTGAAGAAATAGTATAATTTTTCATGAAAGAAAAAATAGATTATTTTCTTAAAAAACTAAATACTCTGCCTCGTTGTAAAATTGATGAATATTATAGATGGGCAGATTATATTGAACTTAAATGTTTAACCAATAAGGACGGATTTTATTCTCAAAACGACTTTACTGATGATATAGTCCAACCTTATGAAGACTTAGGAGAAGGGGACTTAGAAGATCTCCAAAATACAAAAAAATTAACTAAACCAGAGAAAAAAGACAAGTGGGATCAAATTGCTAAAGATAGCTTTCGAGTAATAGAAAGCAGGGTAAACTTATTTGATGAGTATTATCCTTATTCTTTAACAGAAAATAATTTAGCAATTAATTTTAAAAAAGATATATCAATTAATGAAAAGTTGTATTTATTCTTGTTATTATGTTCTAACCTTAGGTATACAATAAAATTCAAAAAAGAACTAACAGGTTGCTTTGAAAAAGCTTGCAAAGAGGTGGTTGAAAAAATTTTGCCTAATAATTCAGAAGTTCACTTATTTGGAAGCAGCAATACTGAAAATCAATCTACTAGATGGAAATCAGCTAAGCTTTGGGATAAATTAATTTGGTTATCCGAATTTTTAGGAGAAGAAGTTAGAGTAGAAGAAAAAGAAATTTCAAAATATGACACTGGCGATCGAGGCATTGATATAGTTGGTAAAACTTTTTTAGGGGACAAGTTGTCGAGCTTTCCTATATATTTCGCTCAATGTGCATGTAGTCCAAAAGAATGGCCAGTGAAGCAAGCCTCAATAAAAGGTGACAAATGGGATAGGCTTATATCTTTAGCTACATACCCAAATTATTTGATGTTTATACCTCAATCCTTCAGAGATTCTACCGGTGATTGGCATGACAGAACAAATATTCATAAGACAATCATGTTCGACCGTTATAGAATTTTAAAAAATTTTATAAACAAAACCAGATTTAATAAGTTTTCTTCTTATAAAATAATAGAAGAAATAATATCAAATAAAGCATCAATATTTTAAATGAATATAATTTCATTATTTTCTGGTTGCGGTGGACTAGACCTTGGTTTTAAAAAAGCAGGATTCAATATTATTTGGGCAAACGATAATGCCCCAAGCGTTTGGGAAACTTATGAAAAAAATTTTTCAAATGTAGAATTAGATAAAAGACATATTTCAAGAATTGATCCACTGGATATTTCAAATAAAATCATTGGCATTATTGGAGGACCTCCATGTCAAAGTTGGAGTAATGCTGGAAAGGGTAAAGGATTTGAGGATAAAAGAGGTGCTCTATTTCTCGATTTCATACGAATAATAGATTTAAACGAGCCATTATTTTTTATTGCTGAAAACGTTGAAGGAATAACTTCAAAAAGGAATATAGAATCCTTTAATAGGATAAAGGAATTATTAGAAAATTCAGGCAAATCAGGTTATAATCTTGCTGTTAAAGTTTTAAATGCTGCAGATTATTATGTGCCCCAGAATAGAAAAAGAATTTTTCTTGTAGGTTATCGAAATGACTTGAATCTTAAATTTGAGTTTCCAAAAAAGTCAGAAAAACAACCAACTGTTAAAGATGCTATTAAAGATATTCGAAATTTGGCAATTCAAGCAAGATTTAAAAATGGAAATAAAACAAATGGAGACAAATGCAAAATCCCTAATCATGAGTATTGGGTGGGGGACTATTCTTATATATTCATGTCAAGAAATAGGGTTCTGACTTGGGACAAACCATCATTTACGCTTCAGGCAAGTGGCAGGCAAACATCCCTTCATCCGAAGAGCCCGAAAATGGAAAGGATTAGTAAGGACGTAATGAGGTTTATTCCTGGGAAAGAACACTTATATAGAAGGCTTACAATAAGAGAATGTGCAAGAATTCAAACTTTTCCGGATGATTTCATTTTTTACTACGATACCTTAAATACAGGTTATAAAATGATTGGGAATGCAGTTCCAGTAGAATTAAGTTATGCTCTTGCATCTAAGATTTTTAAAGACCTAACTGTTCTAAAACTAGTGAACGATATAAAAAAATGCGAACCAAATACGGATTCAATACAACAAAGCAGCGTTCTCGCTTAATGAGTAAAATTCACTCTCAAAATACTAAACCAGAGTTGTTATTTAGAAAAGTATTATGGAATTTTGGAATCCGTTATCGAATTAATGTGAGCTATTTACCTGGAAAACCAGACATTGTTATTAATAAATACAAAATTGCGATATTTATTGATGGCGAATTTTGGCATGGTTTTCAATGGAAAATTAAAAAGAAAAAAATAAAGGCCAATAGGCAATATTGGATTCCAAAAATAGAAAACAATATAAAAAGAGATATTAAGAATATTGATGAATTAACAAAACTTGGTTGGAAAGTATTTAGATTTTGGGAAAATGATATTAAAAAAGATTGTGATAATTGTATTAAAAAGATATTTCACTATATACAAACATTAGATTAAACTAATATTGAATTTTTGTTAGTAAACTCTCCAAATACACTGAATATTTTGTCAATTTGAAGCTTATGAAAGCCTCTTTCGACGAGCTCAAGACAGGTTATTTAGAGGTTGGAAGCAGTGTTAGTGGGAGTGAGGGTGTTGATTTGTAATTAAGACCAAAACCGGTAATTTTCACGAATTATCGTTAAAACAAATATAACTGATCCCGAATTTAATTCGGGATCAGTTCGAATAGCAATTTTTTATAAATTTTAATTTATAAAAAATTGAGTCTTACTAAATTTAGAGCAGGAGAGGAGTGATAAAATTATTCACGCTATAGTTTATTTTCAATGTTATTCATGGAACTGATTTCATCAGGTTTCCAAAAGCAGACTGGAATTACCAACTTGGAGACAATTTACGAGTAGCTTTAGTGCTGTTTATGAAGGAAATGCAGTCATATTTATACTTGATGCCTTTAAGAATTTTCGAAAATCCAAACCAAATTTTTATTGATAACGACCAGGGCGAGAGATTCAAACATTTATCTAATTGGGAAATCAAAGTGTTTACTAAGGCTATACCAGAACTAAGTAAATATGGATTTGCTAATATGATTAAAAAAAATAAAGAATTCTAGTAGTGATATATTAGGTTATGCCGGAGAATGGCATTCACATCCAATGAATTTGGAACAGCAGAGAACACTTTTTAAAAGTTAAGCTGTTGAAAGCTCGTCAGTGGTCTATACAAATGAAAGTGCAGGTAGAGAAGTTGACTTAATAGCTACAAATATAGAGGCTTTAAAGTAGATGCTTCATTATTAAGATATTTTATATTAATCTTTGGGTGATGGTATACAGAAATGATGTAAAATACTTTCGCAAAAAGCTTTTAGCCTGGTTTGATGATAATAAGAGGTATTTTCCGTGGCGCAGAGAAGGTATTTCTAATTATGAAATTATTTTAAGCGAAATTCTTTTACAACGTACAAAAGCAGAAACTGTTGCAAAGTATTATAATGTGTTTTTTAATAAATATCCCAATTGGGATTCCCTAATTCAAGCAACAGAAAAAGACTTGGAAGCGATTTTAAGGCCCTTAGGGCTTTATAAACACAGGGCAAAAAGAATTATGAAAATTGTTAAAGAGTTGAAAGAAAAAGACGGGGAACTACCAAAGACAAAAGTGGAACTACAAGAATCCAGCTTATCTACTCTTTATATAGCTAATGCGTTTGAACTATTCATCCTTAAGAAGCGGGCCCCCTTGCTTGATGTAAATATGGCACGTGTTCTAAATAGGTATTTCCATTTTAGAGAGTTTAGAGATGTTAGAAATGATATTGAACTTCAAGAATTGTCACAAGATGTCATTAACGTCCGAAATTGTAAAAAGTTAAATTGGGCAATCATTGACTATGCTGCCTCAGTTTGTAAATCCAGAAGGCCACAATGTAATATATGTGTTTTAAAGAAGCGATGTAAATATTATTTTTTTCAAAATGATTCTTTAGAGGTGGGGGAGCCCCAATTGTCAATTTATTATGATGAAAAAAGAAATTATAATAATCCAGGCAAACCGATAAAACTTTTATCACTTTTTTCAGGTTGTGGAGGAATGGATCTTGGTTTTGAAGGTGGATTCATAGTCCATAAAAATTCTGTCAATACTACACTTAATCCAGATTACGTTGAAAAAGAAGTTGATAAGAATTATGTAAAACTCAGACCAACAAAGTTTCAAACCGTTTTTGCCAACGATATAATAAATACTGCGAAATATGCTTGGGTGAATTATTTTGAGAAAAGAGGATATTCACCCGAGATATACCACGTTGAAAGTATTGTTAATCTTGTAAAACAACACAAATAAGATGTAAAAATTTTCCCGGATAATATTGATATTGTTACCGGAGGATTTCCATGTCAAGATTTCAGCCTATCCGGTAAGAGAAAAGGATTTAATTCGCACAAAGATCACAATGGCAAACTTATAGGTAATAACAATCCTTCTATTGAAACCAGGGGGCAGTTATACATGTGGATGAAGGAAGTTATTGAAATTACTAAACCAAAAATGTTTATTGCCGAAAATGTTAAGGGATTAGTGAATCTGTTAGATTTAAAGGATATTATACAGCAAGACTTTGCCAGCGCTCAGGAAAACGGATATATAGTACTTCAACCTCAAGTATTACATGCAGCAGATTATGGGGTTCCTCAATCCCGTGAGAGAATCTTTTTTATCGGCATCAAAAAGTCAGAACTTCGTTCAGATATTCTTGAAGAATTTGAAAAAGGAAATTTTGGTGAGAACTTTGTGCCATATCCTAAACCCTCACATTCATTTACTTCTAAATGCAAAGGGAGTATAAGTCCTGTTAAGCTTAGGGATATTTTACAAAATATTAAAGAACCTGATGATTCAACTGATCCATCACAAATTTATTTTTCAAAAGCGAAATACATGGGGAAGCACTGCCAGGGACAAACAGAAATTAATCCTAATGGAATTGGTCCTACAATTAGAGCAGAACATCATGGAAACATTGAATATAGGCGGTTGTCAATTAATAATGGTGGAAAGATAATTGAAGAATTAAGAAATTGTCTTAATGAAAGACGTCTTACTCCAAGAGAATGTGCATTAATTCAAACATTTCCACCAGATTTTGATTTTGTAATTCCTCAAAATGGACGTAAGTTTTTAGTTAGTCCTTCATCAGCATATAAGTTGATTGGAAATGCAGTCCCTCCATTGTTAGCATATCATATGGCAAAGAGGATCGAAAAGCTTTGGTCAAAATACTTTAAATTATAAAACATATGGTAGTTTCTGTTAATTCTAAACCTAATTTAGAAGATTTTCACTCTTTATTAAAAAAGACAGTTAGTAATCTTGAAAAAGAAGCATTGGAGAAAACGGATGATTATTTGAAGTTGCTTGGCAGAAAATTGGAAGATAAAGTATTTGATTTAATGAAAGCTAACGCTATTGGAACTCCATTTTGGAATTCGATCGAACTAATTTCCGGACAAAAATTTCCTGACATAATCGCTAAAAAGTATTATGGTGTTGAAGTTAAATCCACAAAACAAAATCATTGGAAATCAACTCATTAGAGTTGATTTATCTCGGCTATGATCACGAATTCGTACGCAACCTTCGGCAAACAATGCTCTCTTGCACGGTTGAGAACAAAGAAAAAATTGATTATTTAAATCAATTATATGTTTCAATTCAAAGACCGGGAACTTTTGAAAAGGTGCTGAATATTTACAATAATTCAGCAGCTATGTCAGAGGTTAATTCTGTTCTATATGAGTTGAATAAACTTGGAAAACTAAATAACAACAACATTCCGAGGATGGTTAAAAATTACTTCCTGGAACTTTGTTTTGTTACGTTTGAAATGGCAAGAATAACGAAAAGTGGTGGTTATTGCGTAATGGTAAACGATAATGTTTGCTATGGAGGTGAAGAAATCCCCGTTGACTTAATATTATCGGAGTTTGCGGAAAACTTCGGTTTTAACATCAATAAAATTTTTGTTCTACCCAAAGGCAAAGGCAACAGTAGCCAGCAAATGGGAAATTACGGGCGAACTGAAATCCGCAAATGTGTATATCTATGGCAGAAAAGATAATTATTGACAATCCAATAAATAGTGCAGCGGATTTAGTAACACCCGGAGAGAGAACCAGAGCAGGTTTCATCTCGCTTGCATTAGAAAAAAACTATCTCGCTGTTCCGTATGTCGAAGAAGCAAAGGCTCTTAAAGCACTAGCGGGCAAAATAAAATACCCAGCAGATTTATTGACTGTCAGTGATCTTGGAGCAGGTTTGTTAACAGCTTCCGGTTTGTCCGATAAGTCTTTAAATTATCTAACAGAAGATGACAAAATAAATGCTATAAAAGGATTAATTGAAGAAATTAAGAAAGGGAAAGATTCGATTATTCATTTTGATGAAAAATATATTGCACTCGGTGAATTAAAAGGAGGTATTGATCCAACTGGATTGTGAACTTATAAAGAGGTTATTCAGGTTTTTCCCATTTCTGAATACGCATTTGCAAAAATGTTTTATTTCAATATTGAGTTAATCAAATAAACCTATAAAAAAACCATGACTGATTTCTATGACAAAATTGTCTTTGTTGTTACTAAAGATGAACTATAAGAAGAAGCAAGCGTTGGCCAGAAAAAAATGCGGGCCATGCATAAGCTAGACGAAGGATTCACCATTGAATTATAGGAAAAATGCTGACGAAAAGTTTCCCGGAAAAATTTACTTCTTGATTTCCCGGGAATTTGCTTAAACATAATTTCGGTGCCGATATAGTACTTCGCCTGGTGGCTTCGTAGTATAAGTTAGTGCTAAATTGATCGCAAATTTACTTTAATCTGCCTTCGCCAAGGCTTTGGCAGACAAAGCATAAAATCTGGACCGGTTATAGGTTCTAATGTCATCAGATCCCGATTAACTTCGTTATCGGGACTAATTCGACATATATTCTTTAGTTCGCATAAGCTCCTAAAGAATTTGTCTCATTGAGTCTGATTTTATGTTAATCAGGGGAACTGGACAATATTTCAAATAGAGTTATATGGTGTTGAATTGATTGGGAATCTTTTGAACATAGGACAAATGTCTTGTGGACATTTGAGCCAGCATGTGTGAAAGTGGTACCGTTCCAGAACTAAAGTCCTGGAACTGATTTTATGTTAACCAGCGGAGCTGGGCAAGATTTTTAAATAGAGTTATGGTGTTGAATTGACCGCAAATTTACTTTAACATAGGTCAAACATCCGGTGGATGTTTGGGCCAGGTTGTGCGCTGGCGGTACCGCTATGTAACTAAAGCCACATAGCTGATGTTATGTTAATCAGCAGAGCTGATCGTAAATTTGCTACGGATGCCCCATAATATATATTATGTTAAATAGAGGGTTTAAAAATAAAGGAAAGCATTTAAAGGGTTCAAAAAAATGCCTTCCCTATGTTTTTATTCTTCGCCCTTTATTTTTTTATCCATTTCAGCATATTTATCCATCATTAGTAGTCGCCTGTATAAGGTCTTCAGGGTTTCCATGATTGAAACATCCTCCGGGTTGACTTCATGTCCTTTTTCCATATATGGCAATGCCTTTGCAAATTCGGCATCCCCTTTTGCCTTGGCTTTAATATATTCCTCATTGTCCCTAATCTCATTGGCGATCTCGATCAGGTTAACACCCCGGTTAAAATATAATGCTCCGAGATTGTAATAGGTATTAAAATAATCATCCTTAAGCTCAATCGACTTTTTATACGATTCGATTGCTTCATCTACCCTATCCATCTTTTCATATGCAAGACCCTTACCGAAATAATAAGAATAGTTATCAGGATCAGTTTCTATTGCAAAATTAAGGTACTCAAGGGCTTTTTCATTAGCGTCTGATTCAATGTAATAATTGATCAGATTAATAATTACCGCTTCATTTTCAGGATATTTTTCAAAACCTTCCTGGAGGCATTTAACAGCGCTTAATGTGTCACCTGATTCCATGTAAGACTCTTTCATCAGAGGATAAAGGTTCGGATCATCATATTCCAGATCTTTTGCCTGTGTAAAGTAGACGATAGCCTTGTCCCATATTTTCGCATTGTATGCTGAAAGTCCGGCATTAAATACAACACTGGTATCAACAGCTCCATCAAACATAGGTGTTTTTCCGATTTCGAGTGAGTATTCAAAGGCTTCCATGGCCTCCTTATGTTCACCTGCCTGGAACTTTTCAATTCCTAACTGGATAAAATCGTTTGATAATAACGGATACTGGAGGTTTACTATTTTCTCTATTTTCCCTTTTTCGTCCAGTTCAATGGCTTTTTGGTATTCCTTAAATGCTTCTGGTAAAGGATTTTCGTATAATTTCATGGTGTTCGTATCCTTTGATTCGGCAACAGCCTGGAGAACTCTTCCTTTTGCGTAATGTGTTTTAGGCCAGTCTTTTGATTTTTCATGCGTCATTGCCGGCTCGATCGCCTCCTTGGCTTTCTCCAGATTCCCGGTTGTAACGTAGTTCAATGCACTGGTAACCTTGCCTTTTTGTGCAAAAATAGGGAAAAACCCAACTAAAAGCATGATTAAAATTGTTATTCGTTTCATATGTATGTGATTTAAAGTTTATTAATAGTTTTTCAAAAATACTATTTTTTTAAATACAAATGTTCAAATACTTTGCCTATTTAATCTTATTTGGAATCATTCTGTTCAATGACATCCCCGTTTTCATGTCCATTTCCATTCTCTTCATCATTATTCACTTCAACATAGGCAACCGATGCAATGGAATCGTTTTCCTTAAGATTAATCAGTTTTACACCCTGGGTTGCCCTGCCCATAATTCTCATATCAGCAACCGGCATACGGATCGTCAGTCCCAATTTGGTAATGATCATCAGGTCATCGGTATCAATTACTCCCTTAATGGCAATGAGACTACCGGTTTTTTCGGTAACATTCATGGTTTTCACGCCTTTCCCACCCCGGTTTGTAATCCTGTAATCTTCTATTTTTGATCGCTTGCCAAATCCATTTTCCGAAACCACAAGGATATTTTCGCTTTCATCTTCAACACAAATCATTCCAACAACTTCGTCCTGTTCACCGGAAAGAACAATTCCCCTGACTCCTGAAGCTGTTCTGCCCATGGGCCTGACCTTTTTTTCGGGAAACCGGATGGCTCTCCCGGATCTTACAGCCAGAAGTATTTCATGATTGCCATTGGTCATCTTTGCCTCGAGTAACTGGTCTCCTTCCCTTACAGTGATGGCATTGATACCGTTTTGCCTTGGGCGGGAATATGCTTCCAAGGAGGTTTTTTTAATGACTCCTTTTTTAGTGCAAAGAACGATAAAGTTATTATTCACGTATTCCTGATCGTCAAGTTTTTTAACGTTTATGTATGCCTTGAGATTATCTTCGGGTTCCAGGTTTATCACATTCTGTATGGCTCTTCCTTTGGAATATTTTGTCCCTTCAGGAATCCGGTAGACCTTTAACCAGTAACACTTACCTCTTTCGGTGAAAAACAGCATAGTATTATGCATTGAGGCAATGTAAAGGTGTTCAAGAAAATCCTCATCCCGGGTTGCTCCACCCCTTGCACCGACACCTCCCCTGCTTTGGCGGCGAAATTCAGAAAGCGGTGTACGTTTTATATATCCCAGATGCGAAATGGTGATTACAACATCTTCATCGGCATAAAAGTCTTCCGGATTAAACTCTCCTTCATCAGGAACAAGTTCGGTTCTTCTGTCATCACCATATTTCTCTTTAATTTCGAATAGTTCTTCCTTAATAATGTTCATTTGGCGGTTTTCATCAAGAAGTATCTGGCTCAGATGTTCGATCAGTTTTTTCAGTTCTTCATATTCAGCCCTGATTTTTTCCCTCTCAAGCCCGGTTAACTTCTGTAAACGAAGGTCCAAAATTGCCTTTGCCTGTACTTCGGTCAGATCGAAGTTTTCCATGAGTCCGTTTTTTGCTTCTTCCGGAGTTTTTGAAGAACGGATAAGCTGGATGACCTCGTCAAGGTGATCGAGTGCAGTTAACAATCCTTCAATGATATGTGCCCGTTTTTTTGCCTGTTCCATTTCAAACCGGGTTCTCCTTAAAACAATTTCATGGCGATGCTTTACGAAATAACTGATTAACAATTTAAGTGTCAAGACTTTAGGCCTTCCATTAACCAGGGCTATATTGTTAACGGCAAAAGTGGATTGAAGCTGGGTATATTTATACAAATTATTCAGAACAATGTTGGATGTAGCATCTTTTTTAAGGATGATTACGATACGCATTCCCGTACGGTCCGATTCATCATTGATATAAGAGATCCCTTCAATCTTCTTTTCGTTGATCAGGTCGGCTGTTTTACGGATTAATTCAGCTTTATTTACCATGTACGGGATTTCGGTGACAATAATTTTTTCCCTGCCAGAAGGTGTGATCTCAATATCAGTTCTGGCTCGCATTACAATTCTGCCTTTCCCCGTTTCATATGCATCCCTGATACCCTGGTAGCCATATATAATGCCTCCTGTAGGAAAATCCGGTCCTTTTACATAATTAAGCAGTTCACTTGTTTCGATATCCTTGTTTTCAATATAAGCTATAATGGCATCGATTACCTCCGTTAAATTGTGCGGTGGCATATTGGTAGCCATTCCTACCGCGATTCCGGATGCTCCGTTAACGAGTAAGGTGGGTATTCTTGTAGGCAGAACGGTGGGTTCTGTTAGTGTGTCGTCAAAATTGAGTTGAAAATCGACTGTGTCTTTATCAAGGTCTGAAAGGGTTTCTTCCGCAATTTTTTTCAATCGTGCTTCGGTATACCGCATGGCTGCAGGACTATCTCCGTCGACTGAACCAAAGTTTCCCTGACCATCAACCAAAGGGTATCGAAGCGACCAGTGTTGTGCCATTCTGACCATAGCTTCATATACCGAAGAATCACCATGGGGATGGTATTTTCCCAACACCTCCCCTACTATCCTTGCACACTTTTTATATGCTTTGTTTGACAGGGATCCCAATTCCGACATGCCATATAAAACCCTCCGGTGAACGGGCTTCAATCCATCGCGAACATCAGGCAAAGCCCTGGAAACGATAACCGACATGGAATAATCGATATATGCCGATTTCATTTCCTCCTCAATGTTGATCTTAATAATCTTTTCGTTTTCAGGCATTTTAATATTAAATTTTCTGACAGATAATTTTCTCCTTACTCTCCGTATCTTAAACTACGAAAATAGCTATTAATTATGTATTAACAGGCGATTCAGAGCCTTAATTATCAACACTTGTA
Organism: Bacteroidota bacterium; assembly: GCA_030605195.1. Lineage (GTDB taxonomy): Bacteria > Bacteroidota > Bacteroidia > Bacteroidales > VadinHA17 > CAZEWS01. The sequence goes on along the minus strand of JAUWBB010000004.1, from coordinate 23,858 downwards.
TGTTTATAATTGATTACTAACTTTGCAATTAATTTGGAATAGGATCGTTAAATTCAGGTGGTAAAATATTCAAATTAAATGGGGTGTTACAACCGGGCATTTGAAAAACAAGAGAAGTGAGGCTTAAGATACTTAATTTCAGTAATTTAACAATCCACAAGTAAACAAATAGTATACCATTATTTTTATTATGGACGCAAAATTTTCACAAAAGATAAAAGATGTTCTGAGCTATAGCAAGGAAGAAGCCATCAGGCTGGGTAATAATTATATTGGTCCCGAGCATTTGTTTTTAGGGATTATCAGGGAAGGTGAAGGACTGGCTATTGATGTTTTGGTTTCATTGGGCGCTGATCTGAACGATCTGAAAAGAATTATTGAGGGGAGCATTAAGTCTGAAAATCCCGATGAGCTGACGGATATTGAAAACATACCTTTGCTTAAACAGTCGGAACGGATTTTAAAACTTGTCTATCTTGAGGCAAAATCTCTCAGCCAATCTACAATTGATACAGGTCATCTTTTGCTGGCTCTCTTGAAAGATGAGAACTCATTGGTTACCAAAAAGTTGGAAGAATTAAGCATAAACTATCAAATGGTAAGGTCTGAGTTGGAAGAAAGCATTCCAGATATAAGGGCTGATTTCCCAGGTGAGGAGGAAGAGGAAGAATCCAAGGGATTTGGTGGTAGTAAAGGAAGTTCACAGCCAACACCAAAGTCTGCATCGGAAACTCCGGTATTGGATAATTTTGGCGTTGATTTGACCAAAGCTGCAGAAGAAGACCAGCTCGATCCAATTGTTGGCCGGGAGACAGAAATTGAGCGACTGGCTCAAATTTTGAGCAGAAGAAAGAAGAATAATCCCATTCTTATCGGTGATCCGGGAGTTGGTAAATCAGCAATTGTTGAAGGGTTAGCCCTCAGAATTATCTCGCGTAAAGTGTCACGTGTATTGTTCGGGAAACGGGTTGTTACGCTTGATCTGGCTTCTATTGTTGCAGGCACAAAATACCGCGGGCAGTTCGAAGAAAGAATGAAAGCAATTTTAAATGAGCTGGCCAAGAACGACGAGATTATATTGTTTATTGATGAAATACACACCATTGTGGGTGCCGGTGGCGCAACCGGATCGCTTGATGCTGCCAATATGCTAAAACCTGCTCTTGCAAGGGGTGATATACAATGCATCGGTGCGACAACCCTTGATGAATACCGCCAACATATTGAGAAAGACGGTGCTTTGGAACGCCGTTTTCAGAAAGTAATGGTTGAACCCACCACCGTAGATGAGACCATAAACATTCTGCAGAACATTAAGGAACGATATGAAGATCATCATAATGTCACTTATACGGATGAAGCCCTTAATGCTTGTGTTCAGCTTACCAACCGGTATATAAGTGACCGGCATCTTCCCGATAAAGCCATTGATGCATTGGATGAATCAGGATCCCGCGTTCATATTTCCAATATAGTTGTTCCAGAGAGGATCCTCGAACTGGAAAAGAAACTTGAGGAGACAAAAAAGGAAAAGATTATGGCTGTAAAGAATCAAAATTTTGAGAAAGCAGCCAGTTATCGTGACAGTGAAAAGGAATATATTGAACTACTTGAAGAAGAGAAGAAAAAATGGGAAAAGGAATTGTCTAAAAACAGGGAAACCGTTGACGAAGAGAAAGTGGCTGAAGTGGTTGCCATGATGACAGGAGTTCCTGTTCAACGTATTGCACAGGCTGAAGGAACACGGTTAATAAAAATGAAGGAAGAACTTCAGGAGAGTGTAATTGGCCAGAGCGAAGCCATCATCAAGATTGTAAAATCCATTCAGCGTAACCGTGCAGGATTAAAAGATCCGAATAAACCCATTGGCACTTTTATATTCCTGGGTCCTACCGGTGTTGGAAAAACCCAGCTTGCAAAAATTCTTGCCGAATACCTTTTTGAAACCACTGAAAACCTGATCAGGATTGATATGAGTGAATACATGGAGAAATTTTCAGTATCCCGGCTTATAGGAGCTCCTCCCGGATATATTGGGTATGAAGAAGGAGGACAACTCACGGAGAAGGTAAGACGCAGACCCTACGCTGTTGTTTTGCTTGATGAGATCGAGAAAGCTCATCCTGACATTTTTCATATTCTTCTTCAGGTTTTGGATGAAGGACAATTGACCGATAGCCTGGGAAGAAGGGTTGATTTCAGGAATACAATTTTGATCATGACCTCAAACATCGGTTCACGACAACTGAAGGATTTTGGACATGGTATTGGTTTTGAGACGGATTCAAGGAGAGAAACCAGGGATGAAATTACCAAAAGTATTATACAAAAAGCACTGAAAAAAACATTTGCACCGGAATTCCTGAACCGGATTGACGATGTAGTAATATTTAATTCCCTAAAACGGCAGGATATCCACAAGATTATTGACATTGAATTGAAGGGACTATATGACAGGGTAACAAACCTCGGTTACGAGTTAAAAATTTCAGATCCTGCTAAAGACTTCATTTCAGAAAAGGGTTATGATATCCAATTCGGGGCAAGGCCTCTCAAACGGGCACTGCAAAAATACCTCGAAGACCCGATGGCTGAGGTGATTATAAAAGCTTCGATGACAAAAGGCGATGTGATTTCTGTGGAGTTGGATAAGAAAAAAGATGAAATAACCATCTCTATTATGAAGCAGAAAGAAAAACAGGAAAAAGAATAGTAAGTTCAGGATTCAGAGTTCAAATATTCACAGCCGCGAACACCTAATTACTATCTTATTTCCACCTTATTTCTATTCTATTTCAACTTTATCTCTACCTTACAACAACCTAATGACCACCGAATGACGATGAAGGACAATTGTATGACCAATCAAGTAAAAAGGCAAAAGTAAAAAGTACAAAGTAAAACTACCAGGTTACTACCGAATGACTGGCGCTACCACAACCGTTTCTTTTATCACAATACTTTACGATGCTGTTGGATGTTTCCATCCGACAGTTAATGATATGGCAAGATTTTAATTACTCCAGTACTAAATGTCAGGTGGAAACACCTGACATCATCATCAAATTTCAATTTACTGTCATTTGCTCGCTACTGCTCACGTTAATTACCACTTAATAACTACTTAATTACTACCGAATAACTGGCGCTACCACTACCGTTCCTTTAACCACAATACTTCCCCAAAAAGATCATATGTTTCAGCGTCAGTAATCTTTACCTGATAAAATTCTCCGGGTTTTATTTCATTATCCGTGTTTGTGATGATCACCTCATTATCGATCTCCGGTGAATCATATTCAGTACGTCCGGTAAAATATTCACCTTCCCTTCCATCAACAATCACTTTAAATAATTTTCCTATTTTATTATAATTCAAATGCATGGATATGCTTTCCTGTATCTCAAGTATTTCATTTTTCCGGTCTTCCTTAAGCTTTTCAGAGATATTGTCTTTGTAATGGTTGTAGCTATATGTATCTTTTTCATAGGAATAGGTAAACACGCCAAGCCGGTCGAATTGTACTTCCGAGATAAATTGCTTCAATGCCCTGAAGTCTTTTTCTGATTCCCCCGGATGCCCTATCATAATGGTGGTCCGGAGAGCAACATCCGGGATTTCCTTACGGATTTTCTCAAGCAGGAGAAAGGTTTCTTTCCTGCTGATTCCCCTTCTCATGATACTCAGCATTTTATCTGTTATATGTTGGACGGGAATATCGATATACTTGCAGATGTTCGGTTTTTCCCCGATAAGTGGAAGGATATCCAGGGGGAAATTCGTGGGGAAAGCATAGTGCAAACGGATCCATTCAATGTCTTTAATATCAGAGATTTGACTGATTAATTCTCCTAATTGCCGGTCTTTATACAGATCCAGTCCATAGTAAGTAAGATCCTGGGCAATAAGAATAATTTCCTTTACTCCCTTTTCGGCTAATTTTTCGGTTTCTTCTACCAGATCTTCTATTGGACGGGAAATGTGTTTGCCCCTGATATCAGGAATGGAACAGAAAGAGCATTTACGGTCACAACCTTCTGAAATTTTAAGATAAGCATAATGTTTCGGTGTGATCAATACCCGTTCACCAATGAGGTTTTTCTTATATTCTGCTCCCAAAAACCGGATAATTTTCGCGAGATCATTTACTCCGAAATACTGGTCAACTTCCGGTATTTCCGATTCAAGTTCCTTTTTATAACGCTCTGACAGACACCCAATAACAAATAGTCTTTCAATTTCACCTGCCTCTTTTGCTCTAACAAATTGCAGGATCGTTTCTATGGATTCTTCCCTGGCATCTTCAATAAACCCGCATGTATTTATAATTACTGTTTTGGCATCGGTCTTATCTGAATCCTGTTCAATCTCTATCTGATTGCTTTCCAGTTGTTTCATTAAAACCTCAGAATCAACAAGGTTTTTAGCACAACCAAGGGTAACAATATTGACTTTTTGAGGTTTTGTTTGAATTTTCATATAAAAGTACAGGACAGCATAATTATTGTATACCAGAAAGTTAAGTATCATGAAGCAAAGAGGGAGTCGACAAATTCTGCTTTATTGAACACCTGAATATCGTCAAGTTTTTCTCCTATGCCAATATACCTGACCGGTATTTTAAATTGGTCTGATATACCGATCACCACACCGCCCTTGGCTGTACCGTCGAGTTTGGTCAGGGCGATTGAGTTTACTTCAGTGGCTGCAGTAAATTGTTTAGCCTGTTCAAAGGCATTTTGTCCTGTCGACCCGTCGAGTATCAGCAAAACCTCATGAGGGGCATCGGGGATTACTTTTTTCATCACCATCTTGATTTTTGTCAGTTCCCTCATAAGGAACTGCTTGTTGTGTAATCTGCCGGCTGTATCTACAATAACTACGTCTATGTTTTTCGATTTTGCTGAATTAAGGGTGTCATATGCAACAGAGGCGGGATCGGAGCCCATGGTTTGTTTTATTAGCTCTACCCCAGCCCTGTTTGCCCATATCTGAAGTTGATCTACCGCAGCAGCCCGGAACGTATCGGCAGCTCCCAGAAAGACTTTCTTGCCTGCTTTTTTATACTGGTGTGCCAGTTTGGCAATGGTGGTTGTTTTACCAACTCCGTTCACTCCCACTACCATAATAATAAATGGTTTTTTTTCAAGGGGGGCTGCAAAATCAAATTCTTCACCTTTTTGGTTTTCTTCAAGCAAACCGGCAATTTCATCTTTTAAAATCGTATTTAATTCCGCCGTATTCAGGTATTTGTCTTTTGAAACCCTGTTTTCAACCCGTTCAATGATTTTTAAAGTGGTGTCCACTCCAACATCGGAGGTAATTAATACCTCTTCGAGGTTATCCAATACTTCATCATCAACCTTCGATTTACCAACCACAGCCCTTGAAAGTTTTTTCAGCAGGCTTTCTTTGGTTTTTTCAAGACCTTTGTTAAGGTTTTCTTTTTTTTCTTTCGAGAAGATACCGAAAGGAGACATGATGTGAAAATTATTCGGCTGATGTTATATTAAGAATATAAAAAAGCTCTCTTCTTAAAGAAGAAAGCTTTGTCCTCTGTTATTTTTAATCCTTATCAGGATTTTTTTTCAAAAAAGTCTTTTATATGGGAGTTATGAACAATTTCTTCCTTAAAAAGGTAAGCCCCGGTTTTTTCTGATTTCACCATTTTGATGCATTTGGTAAAATCTTTACCTGAACCTATTTTCAGTGTTGCAACAACTTTCTTCGCCATAATGGGTCATTATTTTATTTCCCTGTGCAGGGTATATTTTTTCAAAATTGGATTATATTTTTTCATTTCCAGCCGGTCAGGTGTATTTTGTCGATTTTTGGTGGTAATATACCTTGATGTACCCGGCTTTCCACTTTCCTTATGTTCGGTGCATTCTAAAATAACTTGAATCCTGTTGCCTTTCTTAGCCATTGCTTTTAGATCATTAATAGTTCTTGATAAATCCCTTTTCTTTTGCCTCTTTTAACACGGTTTTGAGACCTTTTTTGTTAATAAGTCTTATTCCGGCAGCAGAAATCTTAAGCGTAATCCAACGATCCTCTTCCGGCAAAAAAAATTTCTTGGTAGACAAATTGGGATAAAATTTTCTTTTCGTTCTTCTTTTGGAGTGGGAAACATTATTTCCAACCATTACGCTTTTTCCTGTAACCTGACAAACTCTTGACATCTCTGCTTAATTAATAAAATCAACTTTTTCGAAACAGAGCGCAAAATACGTGATTTTTATTAAATTAATCAAATAAATTGAAGAATTTTTTACATCTGAATCAGTTTCCGGAGCATATTTAGTGATGTGAGGGAAGCTCTTCTGACATTCCTGTTTCTGTTGTTACCCAAAAGAAATTTTTTCGAAATGATTTTTTGATGCTTTGTTGCTGCGATCCAGGTCGTTCCAACTGGTTTTTCTATTGTTCCTCCATCCGGTCCTGCAATTCCTGAAGTGGCAACGGCATAATCGGTATTGAAATATTGACGTACACCCTGTGCCATTGCTTCAACAACTTCCCTGCTTACAGCGCCATGGTTATTGATCAATGACGGATCCACATTTAATATTTTTTCCTTAATCCTGTTCGAATAGGCTATAATTGATCCTATGTAATAATTTGAACTTCCCGGGAGAGATGTAATTAAATGTGCTATACGACCACCTGTACAGCTTTCGGCTGTTGATAAGGTACTGCCTTGGTGTTTAAGGAGATTCCCGATAATTTGTTCCAGTGTATCTTCACCTGTACCAAAAATGTATTCAGGGATAATCCGGTACAGTTCGCTAATGGTATGTTCCATGCGTTTTGTTAACGCTGTTTTATTTGTTCCTTTTGCTGTCAGACGTAATTTGATTACTCCGTCTTTCGGTAAATAGGCGAGACTAAAGGCTTCCGGTAAGGATTGTTCGAAATCTGTGAGTATCTCAGCCAGTCGTGCTTCATACGTTCCAAATGTAAGAATGGTCTTATGAAGGATAACCGGTGTTATGAAAAAGGCAGAAATTGCAGGGAGTATTTGTTCTTTCATTAAGGCTTTCATTTCGTGCGGCACACCGGGCATGGAGACAATAATCCTGCCATCGGTTTCAAACCACAACCCCGGTGCTGTGCCGTTTTTGTTTTGAAATATCTTTGCATTCTCCGGTACTTCTGCCTGTTCGCGATTAAATTCATTGATTGGAATGGATCGGCCTGACAGGAAACTTTTTATATTTTCAAACACTTCCTGGTTAAAAATAAGTTTCGAACTAAAGTATGCTGCGAGGGTATGCTTTGTGATATCATCGCGCGTAGGGCCCAGACCACCTGTCAACAGGATCAGATCAGTTCTGCATTTGGCTTCATCCAATGCTTTGATAATATGATCTTTTGTATCGGAAATGGAAATGATCTGATATACGTGAACACCTATTTTATTCAGCTCCTGCCCCATCCAGGCAGCATTGGTGTTGATGGTTTGGCCAATAAGCAGTTCATCGCCTATTGAGATTATTTCGGCTTTCATTTTGAGCGGCAAACCGGTTTCGAACCGGCGACCTTCAGCTTGGGAAGCTGACGCTCTACCTGCTGAGCTACTGCCGCTAATAACTTCTTATTTCAATGATCGAATGCTGACGCTTGCGGTCAGCATCCTGACAATTTCTCCAACAAAAGAAATTCGTCAAGACCCGCGACCCTCAGCTTGGGAAGCTGATGCTCTACCACTGAGCTACTCCCGCAAAATAATACGACAAAAATAAGAAGAATTTTCAGACTCTGCCAGGTCCTCCGGACACTGGCAGGTCTATTTTCAGCCGAATACAATTCGGCTCTACATTAAATGGTTTTTGGTTTACTCGCTCCCACTATCCTTCGCTCAATCCCGCTCGTGAGACATTCTGTTCGCAAAGCTCACAGAATGGTTATAGTTTTCAGTTCAGTTGTAGACTGTTGACTGAAGACTGGAGACTGTTGACTGGAGACTTCTTCCTGCTACTGCAACTCAATAAATCTTAAATCACAAATCATAAATCTTTTAGAGCCTCCCATCGGACTTGAACCGACGACCTGCTCATTACGAATGAGCTGCTCTACCAACTGAGCTAAGGAGGCAATAATTGCATGCTGCGCATGCGTTATTTATTGTAATTAGTTCGCTTCGCTTCACGTAATTTTACTCGTCCCGCCCAGACGGGACGAGTGTCATTCTTTGTCATTCATTTCAACAATGACTAATTACAAAACAACTTAAAAGAAGCATCTATAAACAAAAACCAATAACATTTAGCTTCTAACTATTTACCTAATTCTCATTTTCCTTCAATCGTTTCAATCGCTTCAGCAATGGCGGGTGCGAATAATGAAAAAAAACGAATGCCGGATGAGGGGTAAGGTTACTTAAATTCTTAACTGATAATTTCTTCAGAGCCGATGACAGATCTTCTCCACTGAAATTAAATTTAGCAAAATTATCGGCTTGAAATTCATTTTTCCTTGAAAAAAAATTCATACCAAGACCAATAACAGTGGATATCGGGCTGTAAAGAATGCCGAATGCTATTAATCCCAGGTGAAAGCTTGGGATACCGGAACCCAGTGCCCCGGATAGTTTCGGATTTCCAATAAACAGCGAAAGAATAAACAGAGTTAAGCCCGTTTGTAAAATGGAAATAATAATGCCTGTCCTGGTGTGTTTCTTTTTATAATGCCCGATTTCATGAGCCAGTACGGCAAGTATCTCATTTTGTGTCAGGTCTTCAATCAATGTATCAAAAAGTACAATTCTTTTTTTTGCACCCAACCCGCTGAAATATGCATTAGCCTTGGTTGACCGTTTAGATCCGTCAATTACATATAAATTATCAAGTTTAAAATCAACTTTCTTGCAGAATTCCTGTATGGCATTCCTTAATTCTCCTTCTTCCAAAGGTGTTTGTTTATTAAATATCGGAACGATAAGTGTGGAGTAAAACATTGTCATAAATATCATGAACACACTGACCAGTATCCATGTATATATCCAAAACATATTAGTGGTTTGTTCATAAAACCAGACTACCAATGCCAATAACCCGCCTCCGATGATTGCTGCCAGAAACCAGCCTTTTATTTTATCCAGGAAAAAGATTTTCAGTGTTGTTTTATTGAATCCGTATTTTTCTTCGATAACAAATGTATCGTATAATGAAAAGGGTGTGGAAAGAATATCCATGGCAAAGCCAAGTATCCCGAAAAACAGGATGGCAATAAAAATTGAATTGCCGCTTAATAGCCTTGCCCAACCATCCACCTTTGAAAATCCTCCGAAAAACAACAATAAGAGGAGAATAAGGAATGTCAAAATACTGGTAATAAGTCCCAGTTTCTGGTTTTCAAAATAATAGCCCTGCGATTTCTTATATTGGTCAACATCGTATATTCCAAGCAATTCTTTTGGCAATTCGTTACTCCAGCGTGTACTATTCAGGTAATTCAGGAGCCTTTCCAATAAGAAGTCGAAAATTAAAATCGCGATAATGATATAAAATACCGTGGTGAACATATTTATAATTCAAATTATTCCTAGTAGAGCGTTTCTTAATTAATATGGTAATAACTAAATATTAAACAGAAATTTAATTAATCTAATTAACCTAATTGACCTAATTTCTAAATAAATTCCAAGAATCAAGTCCCAATTGGGTTATTGGGAATTTGGGTATTATTATAGAATAAATAATTCAGAGTTAATCATTAATAACAAAGGTGCAAAAATAATATTTTAGTAGGATTATCTGCTGAGTAATTTCCTTTTTACTTTTACTCTATCCTGCAAAAGTAAGAGGTATTCTTTGCTGCTTGATCTTTTAAACATAAGGTAGGATTTTGCAGCCCATTCCAGGGCTATTTCTAGCTGATCTTCAACTTCAGATGCCAGGGCCATGTTAAGAGATGCTTTCGCTGCCAGGCTTTTTTTCTCCCCATATGCAAGTTTTTTCCATATTTGCACCGCACCAGTCCAGTTATCCTTCAAGACTTCCTTACCAGCCTGTTTTATTTCCTTACTACCCGACTTATAATAAAACCGGTCAACATCCAGCCAGGATGGAACAATTCTTTTACCGTAGCCGTATCCTGCCCAGTAAGCCGCTTCCAGTATCGCGTTATCTTTTTCAGGTAACTGTTTCAGTGCCTTTGATGATTTATTGTCTGACCTCTCCCACTGAATCGTATCTATATAAAGATATTCATCAATAATCTTCTTATTTGTTAAATCATATGTCCTCCAGAATGCTTTGGGGCTTACATTTAAATATGCAACATAATATCTATTAATAATATCATCTTCAAAAAGGTGAAAAAAACTATATTGAATATCCTGAGAAATGGTGTCTGAACAGTCGTAATCTTCAAGTGAAATCAATAACTCAGTGTTGGTTTTATCACAAACCCATTCAACATCCTGCCAGTCAAGCGGTAATGGTTTTCCCGTTGAATCGTTACTTAAACCAAAATCATATAACAGGGAATCGTAAAATACAGTGTCGATAAAGGGTGAGGTAATCAACAGATCGGATAAACCCTGAATGCAAGTGTGTGTGACCTTAGTATGGTGAGGTGAATTGTTTGGTGGCAGAGGTCTGTCTGAATCCTGATTTTGAGTGACAAGGTTTGTTTTCAGGCTACTGTTGATTATGGTGATTTCATGAATATCACGAGGCAAGGATACTTCAGGGGACTCAAGTATTTGTATTTTAATGATGGATGTGGTTTGACATGCTGTACTTAACAGACAGAAAAACAGTATAATAAGTATCCATCCTGAATGAAATAATCTCATCGGAATCTTTCTGTTAGGCTATTAAAAGGGCCCTTATGGATAACATGCTAGCGATAATTTTGTAATTTGGAGATTGTTATTTGATATTTTTGGTTTATACAGGTATTAAGATAAAAAAATATGCGTTAATCCTGCTTTCGCTGGTTTGACAAACGGTTCTCAAGGAGTTCTTCAAGACCGGTTATCGAGAAGTGACTATGTTCCTTCATTTTTCCCCGAAAACCATTCATCGCATTATCGATAGCTATCTTTTCAACCATTGCTCCTTCTCCCGATATCATTTCTCTAATAACGTTGGTTACATGAGTTGAATCATCGCCTAATCTGTATTTGACAAATGCTAATTTTTTAATTTTTTCGGGTATATCAATATCAGAAGGTTTTGGTATGTCAATAACTATCTTTGACGTACTAGATTAAAAAGAATAATCCTGCAATAACGGTTAAAAAGACCCAACGCTTTGCCCTGCTCATCGGTTCTACTGCAATGAATATTTTACAATATCGGGGTTTACAAGTTTCATATAGTCACTCAAACTCATCCGGATCAGTTCGGTATGAGACCCGCCGTTAAAGGCAATTTCCTCATTTTCGGTAAGACTTTCTGCAACATAAACAGGGAGGTTCCATAAATTGCCAAATGGTGGCATGGCACCTATCTCACAGTTTGGAAAGATATCCTGGAATTCCTGTTCCTTTGCCAGCTTAATCTTTCCTGCTCCAATAGCGCCTCTTAAAAGTTCAAAATCAACCCTGTACGAAGCGGGCAGTATAGCCATTGCCATTTCCCCGTCAATCTTTATCATCACTGTTTTTGCCAGTTCTTTTCCGGGTATATGACATGCAGCAGCAATTTTTTGTGCTGAATAGGCTTTCGAATGACTAATGGTGAAATATTCAATCCCATGTTTATCGAGGAATTCTTTTAACTTTTTTACAATCATGACTGAAAAAGTTTAAGTTTTATTCCTTTCGGAATTTAAAGGATACACATATTTTAGTACGGTATGAAACAATTTTACCGTCTTCAATTTTCATATCCTGAGAAATAACTTCAGCTATTCTCAGGTCTTCGAGAGATTTACTTGCCAGTTCAATGGCATTTTTGGCAGCATACACCAAGGATGTCTCACTTGTGCCAATTAATTCAATGATTTGTAAGACAGCGATCAGGTTTTCATAGCTCCGCAAACATTGATGACCTGTCCGCTTACATAGGAAGAAAGGTCAGAGGCCAGGTACAGGGCAGTGTTAGCCACATCTTCCGGTGTACCTCCTCTCTTCAATGGTATTTGTTCAATCCATGCCTTTCGTAACTCTTCAGGTATCTTTTCGGTCATATCGGTCAAAATAAACCCCGGGGCGATCGCATTACAACGTATATTCCTTGCTCCAATTTCTCTTGCAACCGATTTTGTAAATCCGATAATTCCTGCCTTTGATGCGGCATAGTTCGATTGACCGGCATTTCCACTAACACCAACCACAGAACTGATATTGACTATTGTCCCTGAGCGTTGTTTTAGCATGATTGTCTGAACACACTTGGTGAAATTAAATACTGATTTCAGGTTAACGGTAATAACTGCATCCCATTGGTCCTCAGTCATCCGCATTAATAAAGTATCTCTTGTTATACCTGCATTGTTTACCAAAATATCTATCTGACCAAAATCTACAGCGATCCGGTTGACCACCTCCTGGGTTTGATCCAATTTGCTGGCATCGGATGTATAGCCTTTTGCTTTCACACCTCTGGCTTCCAGTTCTTTAAGGGTATTTCGGAAATCGTCGTTGTCGAACAGGTCAGTAAAAGCAATACTGGCACCTTCACCTGCAAATTTCAGGGCAATGGCTTTTCCGATTCCACGGGCAGCTCCTGTAATTAAAGCTGTTTTTCCTTCGAGTAGTTTCATAGTAAGATTTTTTTAGAATTAATCCCTGGTGTGTTATCAAGGCTTTTGAAATGCCTAAAAAAATAATGCCTAAAATGTAAAATGCCTAAAGTGCCTAAAAAAAGAAGTGCCTAAAGTGACTAAAGTTGAAAGTGACTAAATAAAGAAGTGTCTAAAGTTTTAAGTGACTAAATGAAGAAATAACTGGAATTATATCTGTAAATTGTCTCCATAACTCTCAACTTTAGCTCACTTATAACTTCTTCTCAACTTTAGCTCACTTATAACTTTAGTTCACTTTTAACTTCCTCTTCATTTTAGCTCATTTTACAATTTATTTGCAGTAGTGTCTCGTTAGGAATAATATGTATCCGATAATTTATTTGTTCTGATATAAAACCTCCTTCATCCTTTTTCCGATGTCTGCTGGAGATTCTACAACATGGATACCACATTCCTGCATGATTTTAATTTTTGCTGCTGCAGTATCATCCTTTCCTCCGATTATTGCACCTGCGTGTCCCATTCTGCGTCCCTTTGGTGCGGTCATACCGGCAACAAACCCAACTACCGGTTTTGTACCATTTTCCCTGATCCAGTTTGCAGCATCTGCTTCCATGTTCCCGCCAATTTCTCCAATCATTATAATTCCTTCGGTTTCAGGATCTTTCATAAATAATTGAATAGCTTTCAGGATAGATGTTCCGATAATGGGATCACCTCCAACACCAATACAGGTTGACTGTCCCAGTCCGGCTTTTGTTATCTGATCAACGGCCTCATATGTAAGAGTGCCGGAACGGGAAACGATACCAATGCTGCCTTTTTTATGTATAAATCCTGGCATTATACCCACTTTGGCTTCACCTGGAGTGATCACACCCGGGCAATTCGGACCGACCATATGGACATCTTTATTCTTTAGGTATTCATTTACTTTTACCATGTCGCTTGTGGGAATACCTTCGGTAATGGTAATAATGACTTTTATTCCTGCATCGGCTGCTTCCATAATGGCATCGGCTGCAAATGCGGGTGGAACAAAAACTACGGAAACATTAGCTCCGGTTTTTCTCACGGCTTCTTCAACGGTATTAAAAACCGGCTTGTCAAGATGGGTTTGTCCGCCTTTACCTGGTGTAACACCGCCTACAACATGGGTTCCATACTCAATCATCTGGGAGGCATGAAACGTCCCTTCACTACCGGTAAACCCCTGTACCAATACTTTGGAATCTTTATTAACTAATATGCTCATCGTGTTTTTGGTTTGAAAATAATAACCCCAAATGTATATTTTTTATCCTGTTTGGCAAAAGAATTATTTGGTTTATGGTTCTTGTTTCTCAGTTCACGGTTTATTATCAGTTTTGTGTACCGCGTACTGCCGAATGGCTACTGATTATGGTTTTGGTTTCCCTATTCTCGGTTTTCGGTTTATGGTTTATTATCAATTTTGTGTACCGCGTACTGCCGAATGGCTACTGATTACGGTTTTTGGTTCCCTATTCTCGGTTTTCGGTTTATGGTTCAATGGCATACTTTGGGGTAAAGTTTAAATGAAATAGTTAGGGTTAAGGGTTATGGGCTTTAACATAATATCCGGAAAACCACACGGTCATTCTATATTTGGCTTTGGAAGACAAACTACTTAAGATGCATTTTGTTTATCTTTGTTTTAAGTAATCAATCAACTAAAATTAAAAGCATGGCAACATTTTACGGTTTGGTCGTTTCTTTTATTCTGCAGTTTGTGGCTGCTTTTATAGCGATTAGTCTCACTAAGTTGACAAAATATAATCTCTCGTGGATATTAATTTCCATAGCACTTCTTTTGACGGCTATTCGCAGACTAATTGAATTTCTGCCCTATATGTTCCCGACATACTCAAAAGACCTCTCTATGCTCAGTTCATGGACAGGTATTGGTACGTCCGTTCTGATAACGGTGAGTATTATATTTATTAAAAAGATTTTTAAATCTCTTAAGGAAGCTGATAAGATCAGGAAATTATCCGAAAGAAGGGTATTAAACGCGATAATTCAGACAGAAGAAAAAGAACGTAAACGGTTTGCTAAAGATCTGCATGACGGGTTAGGGCCTATATTATCCACAGTAAAAATGTCTTTTTCCGCACTACAGAAAAGTGAGCTTACTGAAAAGGTTAACAATATAATTAACAATACCTCCGAGCTTATTGAAGAAGCGATCAACGGTCTGAAAGAAATTTCAGAAAATCTCAGTCCGCATATACTGAGTAATTTCGGACTGGAATCGATGCTGCGTACATTTGTGAACAGGATCAATTATGCCGGCAGGATCAGGATACATTTCAGTTCCAATCTAAACAAAGAACGTTTTCAGACGGAAGTCGAAATAATCTTGTTTCGTGCTATTTGTGAACTTATTAACAATACTATTCGTCATGCTGAGGCAAGAAATGCTAATTTAAGGCTTTTTAAAACCGAAGATATGATGCTAATTCATTATAAGGACGATGGTAAGGGATTTGATCCAAAAATATTGGAAAAAAACGGATCAACCGGGTCGGGTTTCAATAACATACATTCAAGGCTGCAATCGGTTAACGGACGTTTCTCGGTGGAAAGTATACCGGGAAGTGGAATGGAAGCTGAAATTGTTCTTAAGCTTAAAAATATTAGGAAATGAAAAAAGTTAAAGTTGTTTTGGTGGATGATCATAAATTATTCAGAAATGGCCTGTCTACTTTACTAAAAGCGGAAAAAGAAATTGAGATAACAGGCGAAGCTGAAAACGGAAAAGAGTTTTGTAAATTGCTGCAAAAGACTATGCCTGATGTAGTGTTGATGGATATCGAAATGCCGGTAATGAATGGAATTGAAGCATCCCGTTTAGCCATCCGGATGTATCCCGACCTTAAGATCATTACACTATCCATGTACGGTGAAGAAGAATATTATTTGAAAATGATAG
The DNA here is from genome assembly GCA_030605195.1 of Bacteroidota bacterium. Classification (GTDB taxonomy): domain Bacteria; phylum Bacteroidota; class Bacteroidia; order Bacteroidales; family VadinHA17; genus CAZEWS01. Next base: position 8,202 of record JAUWBB010000004.1, on the reverse strand, counting down.
AGGCAGGAGCAAAAGGATTTATCCTGAAAAATTCCGGTATTGATGAAGTGGTCAAAGCGATAAAAACTGTGTATAACGGAGGAACATTTTTCAGCCAGGAAGTCCTTTATAATGTCGTTAAAAATATTCAGGAAGTCAAGAAAGACAAAACTCCGGCAATAAAGTTATCCAACAGGGAAAATGAGATTCTTCACCTGATATGTAAAGGTTTTTCCAACCAGGAGATCGCCGAAGAACTTAATATAAGCAAGAGGACAGTAGATAAGCACAGGGCAAACATCCTTGATAAAACAAATACACACAACACGGCAAGTCTGGTCATGTATGCCGTTGAAAACAAACTTATTGAGATTTAGTGATCTTTATATAGTAGTATAAATACTTACCATCTCTACCACTTTATACCATCCCGTGTTTCTGAAAAAAAAATAAGTATTTAAGGGCTTGTCCATTGTTTGAATGCATGTTATTTTAGCAAAAATTTTGAATGAATGGGAAAGTTGTTTGACCGGTTAAAGTATGATGTCCGGTTCAGTGAAGGACTGGAAGCGTGTATTAATTGCGGTACCTGCACAGCCATTTGTCCTGCTGCTTCATTTTATGATTACGACCCAAGGGAAATTGCCGATGCTCTTCAGGTTGAGAACGAGAAAATACTTGAGGAACTTCTGAAAGGTGAAAAAATATGGTATTGTGGCCAGTGTATGTCATGTAAAACAAGATGTCCCCGGGGTAATACCCCAGGGTTGTTAATATTAGCACTTCGAAACCTTTCCATTGAAACAGGATTTTACCTGCACTCACACAGGGGAAAGCAGATGTATGTTTTAAAGAAGCTTATCGGGGATACAATTCTGGCTACCGGTTATTGTGTGCATGCCGATGGTGTGGATACCGGTTTATTTCCGGAAGCGGGTCCCGTTTGGGACTGGATCAGAAAAAACAGCAGTGAAATATATAATCTCTTCGGCAATTCATATAACAAGCCTGGCAACGGTTCACTCAGGAAAATTTCAAAAAAGAGTATGAATGAACTTAAAGCGATTTTTAATATCACCGGCTGCACTGACCGGTTTGAAAAATTAGAGAACGATGCAGCTGAATGTGCAAAAAAACTAAACCTGGAGTACAATGATACGCACTTAAATAAATATTTTCAGCTAATGTATTCCAAAAACCCGAACGAGGATGAAAGTTGACGGTAAGAAAGTATTCTGGAATGAATATCAGAAAGATATTGCCGATGATCAATACTATTTTGTCAGGAGTTGTATCAGGCAAAACTTCTTTCCCGGCGCTGAAGAGGCATTTATCAGGATATTAAGGAACGATCTTGGAAAAGATTTGTACACCGATCCCAATCATACAACCTGTACAGGGATCGGCTATCATGTTGACCTGGTAAAGCTTGAAACAACCATGACAGTGATTGCAAGGCAGTTTTCCCTGATGGCGGAAGCCGGATATCACAATTTTGTAATTTCCTGTGTTACTTCCTTTGGTTTGTATAATGAAATCCTGGATATATGGGAGAAACATCCGGAAATTGAGGAACAGGTACGTGATTACCTCTACCGTTCAACAGAAAGAGAATTTAGAATACCGGAAAATCTTGTTCACGCCAGTGATATTATCTTTAAATTCAAGGATCAGATCGCGGCCAAAACACGATACAAACTTGTAAATCAATATACGGGAAAACCACTTCAGGTGGTTGAACATATCGGTTGTCACTATGCCAAAATATTCCCTGAGAAGGGGATCGGGGGAGCAGAACATCCTTATGTTCTTGCCGGTCTTATAGAATCGTTGGGTGGCGAGGTAATTGATTATCCCGAAAAAAGAATGTGTTGTGGATTCGGATTCAGACAGTATTTTATAAAGGCCAGCCGGGGGTACTCATTATCCTGTACCTACAGAAAAATGAAATCCATGGAACCTTATCAGCCTGACCTGATAGTTACCAATTGTCCGGGCTGTAATTTTTTCTTCGATCGATGGCAATATGTCATCAGTGAGACGAAGGGTGAAACTTATGGTGAGGAAGGTAATGGAATTCCTGTACTAACTTACGAAGAAGTTGCCGCCCTGGCCCTCGGATATGATCCCTGGCACCTGGGATTACAAATGCACCAGGTGGCAGTCGAACCATTATTGGGAAAAATGGGTGTGGATTACGATCCGGCTGTGAAATATATAGGATTTTCAGGCAAACAACTATCAAAACCCCAAATACCCGATTTACTAAAAGTTTATTGAAAAATATGAAAAGAACAGAAGCTGATTGTATTATTATTGGAGCCGGTCCGGCAGGATTGAAAGCAGGCACAATTCTGCAGTCACTGGGTTATAAGATATTTATCCTGGAGAAAGAGTACCAACCGGGTGGAAAACTGTTATTATGGAATACTCTTTTCCCTCATGATGAATCTGCTATGGAAATTCTTAATCCATTGCTGAAAGATCAGAAAAAAAACATAATGACATCGGTACAAATCGAAACAATTACAAAAAGTCCTGAAGAATTTACAGTAGCAGATCAGAACCAAACTATCTACACAAGCCCAGCCCTTTTTATATCAACAGGTTTTAAACCTTTTAATGCCGGGAGAAAGGAAGAATACGGCTATGGGATATATGATAACGTAATTACTTCTGTTGAACTGGAAGATAAACTGAAAAATAATAACATTACCATGACAAACGGAAAGGTTCCGGGTAAAGTCGCGATGATTCATTGTGTGGGATCGAGAGATATTAAGGTTGGTAATGAATATTGCTCATCGGTCTGCTGTATCACCGGGATTAAACAAGCTATGGAACTCGGGAAAAGGATTCCCGGAATCCAGGTCAGTTGCCTGTATATGGACCTGAGACTGAACGGACGATTTTATGAAGACAATTATAAGATGGCACAGATGAGCCACAAGATACAATTTATACGCGGGAGACTCTCTGAAACAAATGAAGATGTTGACGGTTCATTGGTAATAAGATACGAAGATACGCTTGCAGGAAAACCGGCTAAAATGATCGTGGATATGATAGTATTATTGGTTGGCATGCAGCTTGATAAATCCGTCAGCCGGATATGCCCGTTAATAAATGAACAGACCGGGACCGACGGATTTTTTGGAACGGGTAAAATTGATTTTTCATCAAACCCTCAAAAAGACGGGTTGTTCTTCGCTGGTGCTTGCACGGGGCCAAAAAATATTACAGAATCGATGAATGAAGCATCAAGGGTCGCGTTTGAGGTACATCATTTTCTTAAAAATTCTTTAATATCTGAAATTCATGATCGGCATGACAGATTTCGGCTTCAAAATTCATAAAGATCAGTTGCTTGACCAGGACCGCCCAAATGTTGCTTACAAGGAAATGATAGAAAAGGTCCCTTCCTTATCATTATGCATTTCATGCGGTTCATGCACCGCTACCTGTAATTCATCTGAAATGACCGGAATGGGGTTTAGAAAATTACATCTTTATTTAAAAACCGGCTTGTATGTAAATCTTAAAAGAGGATTGAAATACTGTCAGTATTGTGGTAAATGCTGGTTGGTATGCCCCAGGGGAGTTAATACGAGAAAAGCGATTGTAGAAATGAAAAGAATATTTGAAATATACAAAACCTGATAGATATGGAATCATTTTTCGTCATACCGTTCACAATTGGATTGATTTTTTTAATTATCTCATTGACAGCCAGTTATATTCGCTGGTTTATGGCGTTGCGTATCAAGAACAAAGTCAGATTGAAGAAAGCCCTGTCAATAAAATGGTTAGTGGTTTCGCTTGTTGAAGTGTTCAGGGAATGCTTGTTACACATAAGAATATTTAAGGTAAACAAGCGACTGTGGTATATGCATATGAGCCTTGCTTTCGGGTGGTTTCTTCTCATATTGGCAGGACATATTGAAACCATCAGTAAAACAGGCACATTTTTTGCTTCCCCGTATAAAGCAATATTCCTTGATTTCTATACCAGAGGGCATTTGGAAACCGGATGGTCGGTAACAGGGTTTAACTACATCATGGATATACTCTTGATTTTTGTTTTATCCGGACTTTTCCTCGCAATTTATAAACGGTTCAACGCGAAACTCCTTGGTGTCGGTAAAACAGCAAATCACAGCAGTACTGATAAAGTAGCACTGGCTTTTTTATGGCTTGTTTTCCCGGCCAGGCTGATCGCAGAAACACTTAATCATACTTTTTATGATGGGGGTGGCTTCTTTACAGGTTTTCTAGGAAACCTGATTTATCTTCAGGAAAATTACAATTTCCTTTCAAATGCTGCATGGTTGTTTTATTCCAGTGTTCTTGGAGGATTTTTTATTCTTCTCCCCTTCTCCCGCTACATGCATATCTTTACCGAAATACCGCATATTTTCCTTAAAAATGCCAATATAGAAGTTCTTCATGATGACGGCATCACCAATTTCCAGGTACATGCCTGTTCGTCATGTGGAATATGCCTTGACACCTGTCAAATGAATGTTAAAACCGGCTTAATGGGACAATCGTTATATTTCCTCAGAAATCTACGGAACGGGAAAAAACCCAAAGAAAATTCAATTATGAATTGTTTAATGTGTGGTCGTTGTAAACAGGTTTGCCCTGTTCAGGTAGACACACTTTCAATAAGGATGAACGAAAGGAACAGGATGAACGGAAAAATGAATTATGATTTCTCGTATTTGGATGAGGCTTCATGGCCTGCATTTCAATCCAGGATCGTTTTTTTTGGTGGATGCATGACACGGTTAACACCGGCGATCAGGGAAGCGATGAAGAAAATTTTTATGCTCACCGGAGAAGATTTCATTTTTATTGATGAATATGAGGCCATATGTTGTGGCCGGCCTTTACTGTTATCAGGACAATATGAAGCATTCAGGGAAATTGTGAACAGAACACGGAGAAGGATACTGGATTGTCATCCTGCATTAATCGTTACCACCTGCCCGATTTGTCTGAATACCTTTAAAAATGATTACTATTTCCAGATACCTGTGGTTCATCATTCCCAGTATCTGAATTCCCTGATAAAAGAAGGAAGATTCATTCCTCAACGAAACGGAGTAAAAACTGTTTATCATGATCCATGTGAACTGGGACGCGATCTGGGAATATACAGTGAACCGAGAAAAGTTCTGGACTCACTGGTTTATTTACAAAACAAAGATTACAAAGCCGGGGATGGTTTATGTTGCGGTGGAAGCCTTGCTGACCTGGAACTGGATGTCGAAGAAAAGATGCAAATTGCCCGGGAAACCATTGAGCAAATTGTAACAAATGATACTCAACAACTAACAACCGGTTGTCCGTTATGTAAAATGACTTTCCAAATGGCCGGCCTTTATCCTGTAAAGGACCTCGCGGAGATTTACGCCGAGTCTATGATTACCTTACCAGTTGAAAAGATTACAGCTAATATGAAAATCCGGAATTATTCCAATATGCCTGTTAACCGCTGACTATCTCAGTATTTTCAGTGAATTGGCATACACGTTTATTATTTAACGACTCTGCCCCGCCTTCGTTTACTACGGAGGGCAGGCAGGTCCTCCAGACTTTGGCAGGTCTGCGTCTAGCCGAATACAATTCGGCTCTACTGAACCGGTTTACTCACTCCCACAAGCCTTCCCACCACCTGCTCCCCGAAAAAACGGGACAGGCGTGAAGTTTGGTTCTGTGTTTCAAATTCACTGTCATTCGTTGACGCTGTCATTTATGGTCATTAACTCGGGCTTCGCCCTCTCGCCTCTTTGCGCCATGCGCTCTGCGCTTTGCTATCTTACTGGAGACTTATTCCTGCTATCCGTCAGTAGCCGGACAGGTTGCTACTTCCACCTCAACAAAATGACGAACCGCCCGCCCGACCGAAGTCATTCGGGCAGGGAGCTTCGTCCTACTGCCGCTGCCACCTCAACCTCAACCTTAACCTTTTCTTCACCCATTGTTTCGTATATTTGCAATGGAAAACGCGCAGATTTCAAAAACTAAAAACAAAGTTTCAAATGCTCGACGATTCTACCATTTGCGCTATTTCAACCCCACCCGGCTCAGGCGCCATTGCTGTTGTGCGGCTTTCAGGTAAAGATGCCGTACGTATATGCGACAAACTTTTCTATTCAAAAAGGAAAAAGCTGATCAGTCAAAAGCCCAATACATTGCATTTTGGAACCATCAGGGATGGGGATAAGATCATTGATGAGGTTGTGGTTGGAATTTTTAAAGCCCCTCACTCCTACACCGGCGAAGATGTGGTTGAGGTTTCGTGCCATGGCGCTACATATGTGCAGCAACAATTGCTTCAACTGTTCATTAATAACGGAGCACGGCTTGCAACCCCCGGAGAGTTTACTATGCGTGCATTTTTGAATGGTAAAATGGACCTCTCACAGGCGGAGGCAGTAGCCGACCTGATTGCTTCAACATCCCGGGCATCCCATAAGGTGGCTATCAACCAGATGCGTGGTGGCTTCTCGGATGAAATAAAAAAACTAAGGGAGAAACTGGTGAACTTTACTTCACTCATTGAACTGGAACTGGATTTCATTGAAGAGGATGTTGAATTTGCTGACAGGAAGGAGTTAAAAGACCTGGTTTTAAAGATCAATAAGCTGATAGAACAGTTAGTAAATTCATTTTCGCTTGGAAATGTAATAAAAAACGGGGTCCCGGTAGCCATTGTAGGTAAGCCAAACGTAGGCAAATCCACTCTTCTGAATTCGCTGGTAAAAGAAGAAAAAGCAATTGTTTCCGAGGTGCCGGGTACTACCAGGGATGCGATTGAAGACACTATTGTTATTGAGGGTGTTGCTTTTCGTTTTATTGATACAGCTGGATTGAGGGAAACTTCAGATTTCATTGAGAACCTTGGTATTCGTAAAACCTACCAGAAAATCAAACAGGCGTCCATCGTTCTTCTTTTGGTGGATGCTACAGATGATATTAACATAATACAGGGGTCTGTTAAAGAAATACTGAAACAGACTTTTTCTGACGACAAGCAGCTTATTCTTGTCATAAATAAAACCGACAAGCTGGCTGAATCTGAGATAAACAAGAAATTCACCTGCAAAAAACTTGATTCTCTCCGTGAGAAGGATGGATTTATACTGATCTCGGCCCTCGATCACGAGGATGTTCATGACCTGGCCCAGGAACTGGTAAAAACCATTAATCTGAAACCTTTAGAGGAGAATGACATAATTATTACCAATACATGGCACTATGAAGCCTTAATTCACTCATCTAAAGCCATTCAACGTGTTTTGAACGGACTGGAACAGGAAATTTCCGGTGATTTCCTGGCGCAGGATATCCGGGAGGTTTTGCATTACATGGGTGAGATCACCGGCGAGATCACCACAGACGAGATCCTGGGTAATATTTTCTCGAAGTTTTGTATTGGTAAGTGAGTGAGACACATTATTTACAAGGCAGAGCCGAAGTGAATAATGAATGTCGAACTCATCCCGACAACGAAGTTCGTCGGGATCTACCAAATGAGATTTAAATCATAGTCGAACTTATCCTGACGAGCTGCGCTGTCAGGATCTCCGATCATTCAAGCATAGTTATATAAACATAGTTGAACTTAGCCCCGATGGCTATCGGGGCGATCTCATGAACGAAGCGAACTTAACGAAGTGATCTCACGAACGTAGTGAGTAATAATTTATCCCGAAAGCTTGCAAAGCGATGCCTTTTCCCATAGTTCCAAAGGAATCCCTTTGGGAGGATGCCTATCGCAGGCAGAAGCTATTCGGGATATAAATACCTGGCCCGGATAAATCCCGTAGGAATTTCCAATAATTATTCCAACGGGATAAACCCCGTAGGAATTTCGGAATTTCCAACGGGGTAAACCCCGTAGGATAATTATTCCAACGGGGTAAACTGTAAGATAATAGAACAAGTATTTAAGTATAAATAGTCCTTTGAAGGACATGGATTTTTGATTATATTTGTAATAAAGTGGAACAAACTTCCTTTTATCCGGAAATATCGGAGTATTAATGTGAAGTTTATTCCCATTATAAACAAGTTGAACGAAAACCGCCTTCGGCGATAATTTGAAAAGGTTTACGTAAATTGGATTTTATTTAACTAAAATTCAATTACCATGAAAAAAAAAAGTTTACGTAACCGCATGATCTCCGAGATGCAGATCCGCAATTACAGTCC